>JBIILL010000002.1:0-28824 GCA_044232665.1 Candidatus Planktophila sp.
GCAGTACGAACCTCTGCATACACAGCTATCTCAAAAGAGCTAGAGGACAACGCTGTCTGGGTTTGGCTTGCAACACCATATGAGTATCGCGTCGCAACGAAGGAACTTAAGGGCTTTGTTGCTCTTGCAACAGGTTCATTGTTGCCGCTTCGCTCAGCTTCACTCGGATAATAAAATCTGGTGCGGCGCACGACATAATGTTCGTGCGCCGCACTATTTTTAATTCTACTCAAACTAACGTCGGGAGTTAATTAGATGCGGTTGGCCAAGACCTCCGGTATCGCTGCCCGCTTACTTAGTGTTCTCATCACCCTTTTTGGAATTTCTGTTTTCATCTTCATCGTTCTCCGTGTTATTCCAGGCGATACGATTACAGGATCTTTAGGTATCGAAACAGGTGTGTTAACGCCAGATCAGATCGATGACCTGAAACGTTATTACGGGATCGATAAGCCCCTAATTTTGCAGTACTTTTCGTGGATTACCTCCTTCTTAAGTGGGGATTTAGGTTTTGCCTACTCAACGGGTATTTCTGTGCTTACCCTTACCGCCTCCTCTCTTCCAGTGACCATAGAATTAGCCCTCTTCGGAACCATTTCAGGCGTCATTATGGGTATTGCAATTGGAATGTTTAGTGCGAAGAAGCCTGGAAGTGCACGAGATTTCTTCGGACAGCTTTTTGGACTTCTTGCATTAGCTATTCCTGGATTTGTTTTGAGTACCGCGATTGTCACAATTATGGCCAATAAGTTTGGTTACTTTCCAAACGGTTATGAATACATGACCCCTTGGGAAGATTTGTGGATGAATCTTCAGCAAATGCTATTTCCATCAATAGTTTTAGGAATTGCTGTGGCAGCGCCAGTAATGCGCACAACGCGATCTGCCTTACTTGAGACAGTAGATAAAGATTTCATCCGAACAGCTTTTGGTAAGGGTCTAAAAAGCCGAACCGTTCAATTCAGACATGTTTTAAGAAACTCATTGATTCCAATTGTCACAATGACGGGTATCCAATTTGGCTATCTGCTTGGTGGCGCTGTAATTGTTGAAAAGATTTTTGCACTACCTGGGATGGGCAGACAAATTCTAGATGCGATTAATAAGCGCGAATATGCAACAGTTCAAAGTAGTGTGATGATTTTTGCTATTTTGTTTGTAACAATCAACTTAGTAACAGACATAATCTACCGACGCATAGATCCGAGAATTAAATGACAACAAAAAAGCAAGAAAAGACATGGGTCCACTATTACTTTAAGAGCACTAGTGGCGTAGTAGGAGCAGTTTTAGTCTTACTGATGATGGTTATTTCAATTTGCGCAGCCTTTGGTTGGACCACGCACGATCCATTAGCTCAAAATCCAATGGATGCATTGCAAGGACCTTCATCAACCTATTGGTTCGGTACAGATCAATTTGGGCGCGATGTTTTCTCAAGAGCAATGGATGGAATGAGACGATCCATGACTGTCTCAATCGTTGCGGTTGGAATAGCAGGATTTATAGGTGTTTTCTTGGGTGTTTTGGGTGGTTTTTTGGGCAAGTGGCTCGATGGTTTTGTTGTTCGTTTGAGCGATGTTATTTTCGCTTTCCCAGCAATCCTGTTAGCGCTAGCTATTGTAAATAGCCTAGGAAACTCTTGGATTGATACCTCTCTTGCCATCGCAATTGTCTATACACCTATCTTCATTCGCGTCGCTCGTGGTCCGGTGTTAACAATTAAAGAATTAGATTACGTAAAATCAGTTCGAGTTTTGGGATTCTCATCTCCACGAATACTGATGAGCCATGTGCTTCCAAATGTTTTAGCACCAATTCTTGTTCAGATTGCCCTATCTATGTCATGGGCAATTCTTACTGAGTCTGGATTGAGCTTCTTGGGACTTGGTACTCAGCCGCCTGACGCATCTCTTGGATTAATGGTTTCAGAGGCACAACCTATGGCTGCTTTTGCGTGGTGGACATTGGTTGCACCATCTGCATTCATCACCTTGGTTGTTGTTGGTTTGAACTTAGTAGGAGATGGCTTACGAGACTCCTTGGATCCTGCAAGGAGACAGTCATGAGTAAGCCACTGATCGAGGTTAAGAACCTCACAATAGAAACCGCTGAAGATTCTAAAACTCTCGTCAATAATATTTCTTTCAAGGTGTTCCCAGGTGAAGCGGTAGGAGTTGTTGGAGAGAGCGGATCTGGCAAGACGCTAACTGCGCTTTCAATTCTTGGACTACTCCCAAGAGGCGTTGTCGCGCGCTCTGGAGAAATCAATTACTCAGACTCAAATTTATTGGCAGCTTCTGAAGAGTATCGACGCTCTATTCGCGGCAATCAGATTTCCATGATTTATCAGGATCCAATGACCGCCCTAAACCCAGTCATGAAACTTGGAAAGCAACTTTTTGAAGTACTAGAGGCCCATGACTTATTGGATTCGAAAGCGCCGCAAAGGGTCTTTAATGCATTTAAAGAGGTTGGAATTCCAGAGCCTGACCGAGCTTTAGTGAGCTATCCACATGAGTTTTCAGGGGGAATGCGCCAGAGAGTCATGATCGCAATGGCCATGATTCTTTCCCCTAAGTTGCTAATTGCAGATGAACCAACAACAGCATTAGATGTCACGATCCAACAACAAATTTTGGCTTTAGTTTCAGAGCAACGCAGAAAGACCGGAATGTCCATGCTGTGGATTACTCACGATCTAGGAGTGGTTGCGAACCTGGTTGATCGAGTGATCGTTATGTATGCAGGAAGAATTGTTGAAGTTGGCACCGTCAAGGAAATTTTCACAAATCCTCAGCACCCTTATACCCATGGGTTGCTTTCTTCTTTGCCAAAATCCAATGTTAAGAGCCGTGAAAGATTGATGGCGATTCCAGGGGTGCCACCAAAACCATGGTTGGTAGAAAATTCATGTGCATTTAGTCCACGATGCACCAGGGCGACCACAGAGTGCTCTAATGAAAGGCCGAGCCTTAAGCCAAATCAATTCACCAATGCAGCTTGTTTTCATGAGATTGGGACAAGTCAATGACTTTAAAAATAGATAACGTAGGTAAGCAATACAAAGTTAGGGCAAGCAAAGCCTCTATTAATGCACTGAATGGCGTTTCAGTTGATATTCAGGTTGGACAGACGCTCGGAATTGTGGGCGAAAGTGGTTGCGGAAAGTCAACACTTGCGCGATTAATTGTTGGACTTGAAAAGCCTACGAATGGTCAGATCACTTGGCATGAAAAACCTATCGGAAGCAAAGATTCGACCACGTTGAAAAGTAATCATTCAAATATTCAACTGGTTTTTCAGGATCCTTACTCATCTCTTAATCCCCGGCAGAAAATTGGACAGTGCATCTCTGAGGTTATAAAAACACACAAATTAAGAGTAGGCAGTGAGATTCAAAAAAGAGTTGAGCAGCTTCTACTTGAAGTGGGAATATCACCTGATCTACAGCACAGATATCCGCATCAACTATCGGGTGGACAGCGCCAAAGAGTAAGTATTGCAAGGGCTTTAGCCTCCGAGCCAGATTTACTAATTTTGGATGAGCCAGTTTCAGCTCTCGATGTTTCTGTTCGGGCAGATGTTATGAACCTCCTCTTTGATTTAAGAGAGAAGTTCGGATTGACATACATCTTTATTAGCCATGATTTGTCGATGGTTCGTCACATAAGTGATTTCATTGCAGTTATGTATCTGGGCAAAGTAGTTGAGTATGGCTCTTGGTCTGATGTTCTAGACAATCCGAAACATCCCTATACCAAAGCACTCATTGATGCCATGCCCGACCACGAAAACGTGGGAGCTACCAAATACGAAAAGGCCCTTTTAGGTGAGGTTCCAGATCCAGCAAACATGCCAAGCGGCTGTGCATTTCATCTTCGTTGCCCTATAGCTACACCTAATTGCAAAGTACAAACGCCAGAACTTATTCTTATTGACACCCTACATTCAGTCGCTTGCTCGGAGTTAAAATCATGAAAATTCTTGGAATGATGTCTGGAACATCTTTTGACGGTATCGATTCCGCGGTGTGTGATTTCAACATTGTTGATGACGAAATTCAGATTCAACTTCTGCACTTTGAATCAAGTAATTATTCTGATGAGACGAGAAAAAGAATTGTTGATGCGATGCCTCCATTGTCAACAACAATGTTTGACGTGTGTATTTTAGATACCCTTATTGGTCAATCATTTGCTTCGGCAGCACAGAGTGCTATTTCCAACAGCAAGGTGAAGCCTGACCTCATCGTGTCTCATGGCCAAACCATGTTCCACTGGATTGATGGAGAAAAAAAAGCTCAAGGAACTCTCCAACTAGGTGAGGCGACCTGGATAGCTGAAAGCACGGGAGTCCAAGTTCTCTCAAACATTCGCTCAAGAGATGTAGTGGCAGGTGGTCAAGGTGCACCGCTAGTAAGCGTGTTAGATCAGTTGCTGCTCTCTGACAACCAAACTCCTCAAGGATCGCTTAATTTAGGCGGGATTTCTAACATAACCATTACTTCACAGTCGATGAGCCCGATTGCCTATGACATAGGTCCAGCAAATGGCCTAATGGATGCGGCTATTTCAGCCTACACATCTGGAAAAACGATGTATGACAAAGATGGACAACTAGCTGCTGCAGGTGTCGTGAATCAGGAACTCTTATCCGAGTTTTTAAAGCATCCTTACTATGAATTTAAAGCCCCTAAATCAACAGGCAAAGAAATTTTTCACCTTCCGTACCTGCTTGAAATTGTTGGGCCAACACAAGACTGGATCATTGAAGATGTTCTTGCCACACTTCTTGAAGTAACTGTTGAGACAGTGGCTCAAGAAGTTGAGAAGTTTAATTTAAGATCCCTATATGTTGCCGGTGGAGGATCTGCCAACAAGCAACTCATGAAGAGAATGCAAGAGAGATTAAGCAAGTGCACGATTCGCAGTATCTCTGAACTTGGAATTTCGACTCAATCCAAAGAAGCGATTGCATTTGCTCTTATTGGATTCTTGTCGATGCATGGATTACCAGGACAGATTCCAAGTTGTACAGGAGCAAGCGGTGGAAGAATTTTAGGCTCTCTCACACCAGGTGCACATGCTTTTAATGTTCCTCAGAAAATTGAAGCAATGCCAAAGAGGGTTAGGATTTTAGAGTGATGTTTGAATTCACCATCTCAATTTCAAGCGCATTCCACTCTGGTGTAATTCTTTGTTCACCGGTTGCAACAAACCCATATTTTAAATAAAGAGATTTTGCGATTGTGTTGTCATTAAATACCCAAAGGCTCATCTCACCAAAACCCTCTGATCTGGTTTCTTCAATCGATTTCTCTAGTAACCGCTTCCCGAATCCTTTTCCTGCAAAACTGGGTGAGACGTATAGTGAAAACAAGTGTCCGCGTTGTGAAAGTTTTGGGTCACTCCCAACCCTAAAGACTCCAATTAAGTCATCGTTTTCTAGTGCAAGGAAGGTTTTTCGATCAAGATTTGTGGACAACGCCTTACTCCAGAGCTCATTGGCAGCCTCCAAATCCATTGAATCTCGTGCCTTTTGGCTCAGAACTTCGGCATATGAAATTTGCCAGCATTGTAAAAATAAATCAGCAATCTCTGGGACATCCGAAAGTGCTGCTGGTTTGAATTCCATGTCTGGCAGGTTACTACATTTCAGGAGTAATGATGCCTAAGCCTGAATCAATTACTTTTTCAACATATCAAATTTCCTTAAAGAGCAGATTTCAGACAGCCTTGCGATCTATTGATAACTTTGATGTCTATCAATTGAAGGTAGAGCTACCTACCGGTGAAGATTTATTAAGTGAAGTAGTTGCAACACCTGCTATTACTGGTGTATCTGCAGAAGTTCTTGTGCGAGATGTTCATGAAATTCTCATTCCCATCTTAAAAGAGTCTTCACTCGAAAATGCTGAGGATCTTTACAACAATCTTTTCTTAAATCTTCCCAACAACCCAACGGCAAGAGCATTAGGGGACTTGGCGCTGACTTCACTAAACAAGTCATCACAAGTATTAACTATCAAAACTGATGTCACAGTTCCGATCTGTAATGTGGAAGACATGGGTAAATTGATTAGTGAAAGAATTTCTGAAGGATTTACCGCTTTTAAAATCAAACTGGGTGAAGACTCTCTTGCAAACAATCTTGAGAAAATCAAGATGCTTAATCAACTAACACCACAGGACAATATTTTAAGAGTTGATCCCAATCAGTCGTGGAGTGTTGACTACTCGATTGCATTCCTTGAAGAACTTGACTCACTTTCCATTGGACTTGAGTATCTCGAGCAACCAATCCACAAGGATGATATGAAAGGTTTAGCTTTGATTCGCCAGAACTCATCTACTGCAATCATGGCAGATGAGGCTTGCTTTAGCCTTGATGATCTCAATCGATTAATCGAGATGGAGGCTGCGGATTGGGTGAATATCAAGATTCTGAAGTCAGGTGGAGTTACTCCTGCCAGAGAGATGGCCGCAGTCGCGCTTAACAATGGCTTACATCTCTCAATTGGATGCATGATTGAAAGCCCACTTGGAGTTAGAGCGGCGATGCAATTAGCCCATGAATTTGCACCTGATGAAACCCATGACCTAGATGCTGCATGGTGGTACCTTCAGGAGAAACTGAAGTATGAGGGCGGTGCGGTGAGATGAACACATGGGGCATTGTCACTGCAACTAGTTTTCAGAGCGAAATCTCTAGTTCAAGCCAGGGCTATCGCAGGAGCTTAGATCGTGAAATTCCAGAAGAGATGGATTTTTTTACACAGTTCGATGTGGCATCCCTAACTAAAATCATCTTTACAACCAACATGTTGATGCTTTCCGTAGATCGAAATCTTCTTGATATTGAAGATCCCATTCACAAGTATCTTCCGGGATGGAAAGTTGCTGACAAACACAAAATCACAGTTCGCAACCTTTTGGAACATCAGTCGGGGTTACAACCTTGGTTACCTCTCTACGTGCGATCTAAAACCGCAGATGACGCCTTTGATGTTATTGCGCAATCTCCATTAATAGGCCAACCCGGAGAGAAGAGAATCTATTCCGATCTGGGATTTATTGTTTTAGGGCAAATACTAAGGAGTATCTATGGCTCAAGTTTAGAAGACATCTTTGAAAAGGAATTGAAACTAGAGTTAAATCTGAAGAGCACTCAATTTGCACGTCCTGCTCGACACGACAACGTTGCTGCCACATCAGTAGGTGATTCATATGAGATGAACATGATTTCATCTGGAACTCCATACAAAGTTCCTGAAGTAATTGACGAGTTTAGTAATTGGCGCGCTCACATTCTTTCTGGTGAAATTAATGATGGAAATTCTTTTCATTTGTTTAAGGGGATTTCTTCTCATGCAGGTCTGTTCTCGGATGCAACAGATCTGATTAATCTCTCGGGTATTTACCTCGATGCCTTTGGTCAAGATGGTGTTTTTAGCTCCAAAATGCTTCGTCTGTTTCTAGAGACGAGCTCTGATCCAATGCAATGTGTTGGTTTTAGAACGTGGTCGATTCCAACCAAAAATGGAGATGTTCTTATTTATGGTCACACAGGATTCACGGGAGTTGCTTTCGGTTTCTCACCCGAACTTAATTTTTCCGCGGTCATGCTGACCAATAGATTGCACTCGCAGGAAGAGTTTGTTAAGACTGAGGAGCTGTGGATTCCTTTTCTCGAAAGCTCACTATCAAAAATACTGTAGATAGGGCAGCGGCCACTGCTGCGCCAAGGGTCACATCCTTAGATTCCGAGCCTAAAAAGATTTGAGCAAGCGCGGGTATAAGAACGCCTCCAAGTGCGCCAACCAGAACAAATAGGGTCGCACTCTTTATTGCAAGTGACTCCTCGTAGAGGATGACCGCTAAGCCAATAATGAAACCGTAGCAAGGACCCGCAAAGAAAATCGCAAGTACTAGAAGGAAGAGAAATGCACCTCGTGATCCTCCTTCTTTCATTTGCGATAAAAGAGCAAGTGATAAAGAAAGTCCTAATGACCAAAGAATTGCACTCGCCTTAGTTGAAAAGTTCTTCGAACTTGTAAAGGTTCCCACAACTCGACCAAGTGTCATTCCGGCCCAGAAGATCGATGTGCCCAAAGGTGCACTAACTAGGTTCTTACTAATATTCTCAGAAAAAAGAACTGCAGACCATCCAGCAAGAATAGTTTCAGCCCCAACATAAAAAGCCGTAGTAAGAAGCAGCAGGTAAACATTTCTGTTTGCAAGTTTTAATACTAAGAAATTCTTGCTTTGTGGATATATCTGATCGGTTTGAAAGACACCACCCACATAAATAGAAACCACTGCGATTGCGATATTCATGTACTGCGAAGCCTCTAGTAGATCAAAACCTATGATTGCGATTGGCGCTAGAAAGGCTGAAGCCGCTAGGTATATTCCAAGTCGCGTGAGCAAATTACCGAGTTGTACCGACTCAACTCGGGCAATGGAGGTAATTAAAACCTCCAACTGCCCAAAACCCAAACCAATAACTAGAGAAGATACAATAAAGAGTTGTTCTGAATTAAGTGCACCAATCCCCAATACTCCAAGAGTTTGCAGAGCGATACTGATTCGCACATAGCTAGTGGTAGTCAGGGCTTTACTAACAAATGGTGTGAGGCCGATTCCCAGAAATAAACCAAAAAACAAACTAGGGACAGCTGGCATTAATTGCTCTATTGGTATTCCTAATTGATTAGCTCGCAGGGGAATTGTGGCCGGGAGCGAGGCAGATGACGCACCCATTAAGGCAAATACAGCGCCCAACTGGGCCCGTTTTCTCATTTAACAAGGTTAATACAATTGCTGCATTTCACCCCTTGACTCATTGTGTTTTTGGCATTATTTTTCATCATAACTGTTCAGCGCTGAAGTTTTTTTTCGTGGAGGAGGTAAGGTGTTAAAGAAGAAAATCACCGTCTCTACACATGAACATAATTTTAGCGACCTTTTGGGCGAGATAAAAAGCTCTTTTAATTCATTCCATGCGAGTGAAGCACTTATTGCAAATTGTGTAATTTCAGATCCAATTGCCGTTTCACAAATGAATATTTCACAACTCGCAGATTTTTCAACAACTTCAGTGGCCTCAGTAGTTCGATTTAGTAAAGCAATCGGTTATAAAGGGTATCCAGAATTTAGAATGGCATTAGTAGGTGAAGTGAGTCGTCTTGGGCTAAGTGTCAATACAGTTTCGGAACTTGATAGTGGTATTACTACTGAGGATCCAATTGAAGAAATAATTCGTAAGATTGCTCTGGCAGACTCAAGAGCAATTCAAACTACTGCTGAGCGTTTGGATGTCGCTAGTTTCAAAAGTGTTGTAGATACTTGGGATAAATCCCCAACAATTGGAATTTTTGGTTTAGCTTCAAGTGGATACGTTGCAATGGATTTACAGTTGAAACTAAATCGACAAGGCAAGAATGCAGTGGCCTGGCGTGATGCCCATACTGCCCTGACTTCTGTTTCTTTACTTAACACTGGCGACTGTCTTGTTGCAATCAGCCACAGTGGAACGACTTTAGATGTTGTCGAAGTAATAGAAGAGTTCAAATCTCGCGGCGTGAAAATCATTCTTATAACAAATGCAATAAGAAGTACTGCAACTGCACTTGCAGATATTGTGTTACATACCTCTGCTCGGGAAACCACCTTCCGAAGCGGAGCAACATCGAGCCGAATCGCTCAGTTAACGGTGGTTGATTGTCTCTGTGTCGCATTGGCGCAGAGAAACTGGAGCGGCACCAAGTCAGCTCTGGATCAATCCAGAACGGCCGTGGGAAGCCGCTCCGGTAAAAAGATAGAAAGCAACGAGGGTGTTCTTCTATCGCCAACCAAGTCCCGCACAAGAGGAGGAAATAAGTGAAAATAGCATCTCGCCGCCTACGCGGTTTGGTTGCAGCAGCAGTCGCTGTTTCAGCAATCGCTGTTCCAGCAATTTCTGCGCTTCCAGCAAGCGCAGCAACAGAATTAACATTCTGGAGCTGGCGCACAGAAGACAAGGCATTCTATGAAGGTCAAGTCGCAAAGTTCGAAGCTAAGAATCCAGGAATAACAGTCAAGTTCACCCCGTATCTAAATACTGATTACAACGCAATTGTTTCCACGGCACTTACCGCAGGTAAAGGCCCAGACATCATTCAGATGCGTCCTTATGGTGGAATGGCCAATCTTTCAGATGCAGGCAACTTCCTTGCACTAACAACTAAGGATGTTCCGGCACTTGGAAAGCTTCAAGCAGGAATTCTTGCTGGAGCACAGGGTTACCTGGACAAGAAGCAGTATGGATACCCATATGCAATTTCTGCAATGGGAATCTTCTATAACCCAGACATGCTTGCAATGGCAGGCGTTAAAGCGCTTCCAACAAACTGGGATCAGCTAATGAATGCGTTTAAGAAAGTTAAGGCTGCAGGAATGCTTCCACTCGGTAATGCCGGTGGAAACGGTCCAGCACTTGAACAGCTTCATGCTTCTGTTGGACCAACTTTCTACGGTGGAACACAGTTCTTTAACGATGTTGCAGCTGGAAAGAAGACATTCACAGATAAGGCATATGTTGCAAGTCTCAAGGCAGTTAAGGACCTAGTTCCTTACATGCCAGCCGGATTTGAAGGTATTGATTACAACACTGCTCGTGGACTTTTCGCTAACGAGAAGGCTGCGTTCTACATTGGTGGTAACTATGAACTCGGATATTTCCGTAGTTTGAACCCATCACTGCAGGCAGGTTGGATTCCTCCAGTTGCTAAGGTTCCAGGCGCAAAGAAGTATGTTTCAACTTGGGCCGATGGTGCATATGCAATCAACGCAAAGACTGCAAATAAAGCAGCCGCACTCAAGTTCCTAAACTTCTTAGCTTCTAAGGATTTCGGACAGGCACTTGTTGACGAAATTGCATTCATTCCAACAGCTCCATTTGTGAAGATCACAGACCCAGTTGTTAAAGCAATTAACTCAGGTCGTTCTTCACTTGGAACACCATTCTTGAACGTTGTTGGATTTCGCTACGCGACTCCTACAAGTTCAAACATTCTGCAACCTGGCTTCCAGAAGTTGATCACTGGCGCAATAACACCAGAGCAGCTTGCAAAGGACGTCCAGACTGCAGTTGCTTCTTGGTACGCACCGCAAAAGGGTAAGAGCTAAGAAATCAAGCATTGGGCGCAGGTTTAAACCTGCGCCCAATGCTTTCTTTTTTATAAAGGGGATTTGAGTGTCAGTAAGCGGGCTAAAGAGGGAGCAACGTAAGTACATTGCGTTTTTGCTCGCCCCTGCGATTTTAGTCATTCTGGTTTTCACAACAGTCCCTGCTGTGACGACTCTAAGTTATGCATTTTTCAAATGGGAAGGTTTCCAGCGCGGGGGCTTTGCTGGCCTTGCTAATTTCCAGCGCCTTTTTGAGTATCCCTTCAAAGATCAATTCTTAATGGCATTAAGGCACAATGTTTTAGTTTTCATTGCAATTATGATTTTGCAAACCTCATTTGGGCTCTTGATTGCCTATTCATTGTTTCAATTGAAACGAGGCCAACGTTTTTTTAGAACTGTTACTTTTCTTCCAGTAATTTTTTCACTTGTAGTTGTTGGGTATATGTGGCAAGTGATGCTGGATCCTTACTATGGCCCAATTAACATGATCATAAATGATTTAGGTTTTGAATCTTTTGCAAAGCCATGGCTAGGAAGTACTAGTACTGCACTTCCAACTCTCGTATTTATCAATTTATGGCGGTGGGTTGGTTTTCCTGCAATTATCTTCTTAGCTGGGCTGAATGCCATCAATCAAGAGTATTTAGAAGCTGCGCGCATAGATGGTGCGACAGAGGGCCAAATTTTTAGAAAAATTATGTTTCCGCTCTTAGCTCCATCAATGACTATCATCACAATTCTGACATTCATTGGAGCATTTGAATGGTTTGATCTGCCTTTTGTTTTAGGTGGATCAAACGGTAACCCAGCAGGTGCTACAGACACATTGGCTCTGATGTTCTACAGGCTTTCCTTTGGTTCCGTTGACTCCAATGCAAATGAAGTGGGTGTTGGTTCAGCCCTTGGCGTTTTTATTTTTGTAATTGTGGGACTCGGTGCGGCAGTTGGACAGCACTTGCTACGAAAGAGAGAGGTTGAACAGTGATCGCCGTCTTAACCTCAAAGCTTTTCTTTAGGGCTGTTTTAGTAATAAATGCAATATTGGTTTTGCTTCCTGTGTTTTTCTTATTTAATTCTGCTCTTCGCGAGACAAATAGCTTTGCTTCCAATCCATTTGCACTTGCCCGCGATCCACATTGGGAGAACTTTCAACAGGTTTGGTCCGATGGTGAATTTGCGACCTACCTAAAGAACTCAATTATCGTCACAGGCGGTTCTTTAGTTGTAATTCTTATCTGCGCTTTAGGTGCTGGATTTATTCTTGGCCGCTACAACTTCAAAGGGAATGCAATTATCTTTGGATTTATTTTGACTGGAATGTTGATCCCAGCAAAGTTGGCAATACTCCCATTATTCATACAACTTAAGTGGATGAATCTCTTGGATTCACACATTGGACTTATCCTGGTTTATGCATCAGGAGCACTTCCGGCCGCAGTATTCATCATGAGTGGTTTTTTCAGATCCTTGCCTTCTGATTTGGATAACGCAGCACGCATAGATGGAGCATCAGAGTTTCAGTTGCTAACCAGGGTGTTAGCGCCTTTGGTCCGACCTGGAATGGCCATCGTTGCTATTTACTCAGCCATTCCGATTTGGAATGATTTTTTCCTGCCCTTGGTGTTTCTACAGAGCCCAGAGAATAAAACAATCATGCAAGGTTTAACGGTTTTCTTCGGACAATATGCATCGCAATGGGGTGTTCTATTTGCAGGCTTAACTATGGCGGCCTTGCCACTTATTGTTCTTTACTTGGTTCTCTCCGAGCAGTTCATTAAGGGCTTAACCGCTGGTGCTGTGAAAGGCTAAGGCATGAACTTTTTGGGAATCGATGCAGGGGCATCAGCTACGAAGTGGGTGTTGATTAATGACAGAGGGACCCTGGCTTCGGGTCGACGCGATGCAATGGATGGACATATCTATCGTGAGGCATCATTAGAGCGCATGAGAAGAGTTCTAGGTGAGATTTCAGAGGAAACCAAAAGCTTCAAAGTTTCAGCTGTTTATATGGGAATAACAGGTGTAATTCAAGATGGCTCAATAGAGAAAGAGATTGAATCCTCTTTTAGATGTCCTTCAAGAGTTGTTTCCGATATTGAACTTGCCTATAGAGCAAATTTTGCAGATGGTGAAGGAATTTTGTTATACGCAGGAACAGGATCCGTGGCCTATGCAATTAATGAAAATTCTGAAGCGCATAAAATTGGGGGCTGGGGTTATCTGCTTGGCGATGAGGGTGCGGGGTATTGGATTGGTAAAGAGGCAATACGACTGTCACTTTTTGAAATTGAAACTAGAGTTAAGATCACGAAAGGCTCGCTTTCCGATCAAATTCTCAAGGAAATTCAAGCAGATGATTGGAGCGGCATTAAGGGTTTTGTCTATTCAAAGGACCGCGCTGAAATTGCAGCTTTGAGCAAAATTGTCGATGAAGCCGCAGAACTTGGTGATCCTGATGCAATTTCTATTTTAAAAAAAGCAGCTGGTCATTTAGGTGATTTAGTAAATCGCACAGACAGTGTCCTCTTACGAAAGTCTTTACCAGTAAAATTTACGGGCGGAATAACCAGATCAAAGATTTTGTACGCAGAACTTGAAAAGTTTCTTCGTATGCGAGTGTCTAT
The DNA here is from genome assembly GCA_044232665.1 of Candidatus Planktophila sp. GTDB lineage: Bacteria > Actinomycetota > Actinomycetes > Nanopelagicales > Nanopelagicaceae > Planktophila. The sequence goes on from JBIILL010000002.1 coordinate 13,799, forward strand.
ATCAACAGTTGATATTGCCTTAAGGGCAGCAGAGCTTGCTCGTTAGGGAAGTTTTTTGCCAGGATTTAGAATGCCCGAAGGATCCAGTAATTTCTTAATCCCTCTTTGAATTTCAATGACAGAGTGCGAGATTTCATCAGTAACTAATTCGCGCTTAATCGAACCGATTCCGTGCTCACCGCTTGCTGATCCACCTAGAGATTGAGCAATTCGAACGATCTCAGAAAAAGCTAATTTTGCTCGTTTTTCGCCATCAGCATCTCCGTGATCATGAACGATGGTTGGGTGCATATTTCCATCACCTGCATGACCAAAGATTCCAATAGTTAAATCATGCTTTTCAGCCAACTGCTCAACTAAACCGACGAACTCGGCAATCTTTGTAACTGGCAGAGCGACGTCATCAAGAAGTGTCGCGCCAAGACGCTCTAGAGCGGGATATGCCAGCTTTCGAACCCGAATTAAGTCTGCAGCATCGCTGGCATCAGTTGAAAACATTCCATCGATCATTCCATGTGACTGACAAGTGGCTACCGCAGCATCTCCGAGTTCGAAGTTTTCATCCAATTGCATCAACAAAATAGAACCAGCAACTTCAAATCCAAGTGGATGCCAGTCCTCAACAGCTTTTAAAGTTGTTTGATCAATTATTTCCAGCATTGAAGGGCGATACTTTAGTAACTCTGTTGAAGCCGCAGCGGCCTGACTAATGTTTGGAAAAGTCGCAATGAGTGTTGCAGGTGACTTAGGACGTGGCAAAATATTAACAGTAATTTCGGTAACGATACCTAGTGTTCCTTCAGAGCCAATGAAAAGATGCATTAAATCCAATGTGGTCACGAACTTTTTAGTTGCTTTTCCAACTTCGATAACTTCACCAGAGGACAAAACAACTTTTAGTGCCCGAACATGGTGAGAGGTGACACCATATTTAACACAACACATCCCGCCTGCATTTGTCGCAACATTTCCACCTAGGGTGGACCAATCACGGCTGGCAGGATCAGGTAGGTAGGCCATCCCAAACTCTTTAACTGCGGTGTCTAGATCTAAATTGATAACACCTGCCTGAACTCTTGCAAGTTGGTCCGCTGGGTCAATTTCAATTATCTGATTCATTTTTTCTAGCGAAATAACTAATGAGTTCGAATCAGCATTTGCTCCACCAGATAATCCACTACCTGCACCACGGGTTACCACTGGAATTCTTCTTTCAGAACAAAAAGCCAATGCCTTTGAAATCTCTTCAGTCGAGCGGGCTAAAAGCACCGCAGCTGCTGGTGACGATGGGGCGAAAGGTGCTTGATCCTTTGAATATGTTGCAGTGATATCTGGGTCGGTAATTAAAGTGACACCGAGAAGCTGTTCGAGATCTGCGACGAAGCTCATTGTGGAAGTCTATATCGCTTACGGGGAAGTGCCTGAATTAGTTGGTCTTCGAGCAGTGTTTTAAGGGCCTTTTCGACCTGTGATTCTTCGGTCCACAACTTCTTTATTGCTGATTCTGTTAATGACTCGTTTTCACGAAGAGCTTGCACAATTGTTCCGCGGCATTTGCGATCGGTACCATGCCAATCTTGTGATTTACGAACTAGCTCTGTTTTTGGATAACCATTCTTGCGCCAGTTGCACTGACCAATTATTGGACAGAGTTCACATGCAGGATTTTTCGATGTGCAAACAAGTGCGCCAAGTTCCATGGTTGCAGCAGCCCAAAGGTGGGCGTTCTTTGCTGGAAGTATTTCAAGTCTGCGAGCTTTTTCTCGTGCAGTGGGTGCGGGCTTTGGATGTTCTTCACCATCAATAGCACGTACTAACAATCTGCGGATGTTCACATCCATAACAAGAGAACGTTGTTCAAATGCAAAGGCGGCAATTGCAGCGGCGGTGTATTCGCCAATGCCAGGTAGTAGCTCAAGGGTTTCTTGATCTTCGGGCACTTTGTTATTGAAATCTTCAGCGATGATGTGTGCGGCAGCATGTAGTCGAAGTGCGCGACGTGGATAGCCAAGACGCCCCCAAGCGGTAATGACTTGTGCAGGAGTTGCCTTAGCTAAATCTTTAGGTGTTGGCCAACGCTCCATCCACTCATGCCATTTAGGAAGAACTCGGTTAACTGGTGTTTGTTGCAACATGTATTCGCTGACCATTACACCCCACGGGGATGTGTCACGCCACGGTAAATCTCTTTTGTTCTTTTTAAACCAGGTGAGAATTGGTTTTTCTAACGAACTCATTCGCCGGTGATTTTTACCCGTTTTAGCGCGGCATCAAGGCGTGAAACTTCTACGATCTCCATGCCATCAATCTTTGTGTCAGATCCGGTTGGAACAAGTGCGCGCTTAAAACCAAGACGGTAGGCCTCTTGCAGTCTGCGATTAACTCCACTTACTTTGCGAATTTCACCAGCTAATCCAACTTCACCGATTGCTATTAAATCTGAAGGCAGAGCAAGACCTTTTGCAGCAGATGCAACGGCCAGAGCAAGGGCTAAATCAGCGGCAGGCTCTGTCATTTTCATACCACCAACAGTTGCCGCATAGACATCGCGGCCACCAACTCGAACATTTGCACGTAGTTCTAACACTGCAAGCGTCATTGATGTGCGAGCTGAGTCCAGACCTGAAACAACGCGACGAGCATTTCCATAATCATTTTCACGTCCAGCAGAGACTAATGCTTGGATTTCCGCTAATAGTGGACGGCGCCCTTCAAGAGTTACAGTCACACATGTGCCTGGCACAGGTTCTGCATGGCGTGATGTGAATAAACCAGTTGGATCAAGCACAGATTCAATTCCGGTATCACTTAAATCAAAACAGCCAACTTCATCTGATGCACCAAAGCGGTTTTTGATTGCACGAATAAGACGTAGTCGAGAGTGGCGTTCGCCTTCAAACTGCAACACAACATCAACGATGTGTTCTAGAAGTCTTGGACCTGCAATTGAGCCATCTTTAGTTACATGCCCAACAAGAAGTAGTGTGATGTCACGATCTTTACAGATGCGAATGAGTGCACCAGCAACTTCTCGAACCTGTGTGACTCCACCAGGTGCGCCATCTGCAGCAGAGCTGCCGATAGTTTGCACGGAGTCAATAATTAGAAGCTGTGGTTTAACAGAATCTATATGGGCAATTACTGCGCCAAGATCTGTTTCAGAGGCAAGAAATAGTTGTGGATCAATTGCATTGATGCGCTCTGCGCGAAGTCGAACTTGGGATGCTGATTCTTCTCCGCTTATATACAGCGCAGAGATTCCCTTTGCTGCAGATTGCGCAGCAACTGAAAGTAGCAAAGTTGATTTACCAACGCCTGGTTCACCGGCTAATAAAATTGCCGCACCTGGTACTAATCCGCCACCAAGTACGCGATCTAACTCTGAAACTCCTGTGGGACGTGCGTGTGCTGCAGATAAATCAACATCTCCAATAGGAGTTGCTTTTGCGGTTACATTTCCTGCAACGAGTGATAATTTCTTAGGCGCAGCAATCTCTTCAACAACGCCCCATGCTTGGCATTCGCCGCAGCGACCAACCCACTTTTGGGATGTCCAACCACACTCTGTGCAGCGGAATGGATCTTTTTCAACCTTGGCCATGAGGTAACCCTATGACAAGGCACTGACTATTTCTTCTGGGCAGCCAATGTTGCTGGATGCTGAATGACAAATAGCGGCAAGTTGCGGGCTGTGGACTCACGGATGTGTTCCATGCGTGCGTGACACAGGCGTTCAAGTTCGTTGTATGCATCCTTGCCCATCAACAGTTCAAGCTCGTACTTGTTCGAGATATACACAGGCTCTGTTCCAACGTGAGCATCACTGTTACTTGTGCAGTACCAGTCAAAATCTTCTCCACCATCGCCCCATGCAAGGCGTTCGTACTCACCGATTACAGTCACTGACAATTCGCGCTCACCGTATTCGCGAGTTTCAAAACTACGACGCAATGGCAACTGCCAGCAAACATCAGGCTTTGTGTCTGCAAAATGCTTTCCATCGCGTTGTGCAACGTGGTGAAGCACGCAACCAAATGAACCTGTAAAGCCCTCTGCTTCATAACCCTTACGGTTTAAGAAGATGCAACCCTCTTCAACGCGACGAGTTTTGCGTTCGCCATCTTCATCTTTTTCGGAGATTCGTAGATCTCCGCCGGGCTTCTTAGGACGAGCCTCGCCATAGAACTGCCACATTTCAGGAGTTAAATATGCAGCAGCTTTTAGTGTGCGCGCTTCATCATCTTTATCTGTATACATCGCACCTTCGGTGCAACATCCAGAGTTTGGCTGGCTCTTAAAAACTCCTTGGCAACCATCGCCATAAATACAAGTCCAGTACGAGGTCAACCAGGTCAGGTCGCACTTGAAAATAGTTTCAGCATCATTTGGGTCGAAAAATTCAACCCAATCACGCGCAAATCCAGCTTTAACTTCTGACATAGTCGCAGAGCCTACAGGCATAACAGGTAGGCTTGTTACATGAATCAGCAATCAAAGGTTGCAGTTGTTGGCGCCGGCATTATGGGCGAAGCCTTGATCGCTGCATTGATTTCATCTGGTGTTAATCCAGAGTTGATCACGATTTCAGAAAAGCGTGCAGATCGAAGTGCAGAGCTGATTGCAAAGTACTCAATCAAGCAAGCACCATTAGCAACCAATGTTGCAGCAGCAGATGCTCTGTTATTAGTGGTTAAGCCTCAGGATATGGCTGGCGTACTTGAAGAAATCAAGGGCTCAATCAACCCATCAGCAGTTGTAATCACCTTTGCGGCCGGTAAGACAATCTCATTTATTAGCAATGCACTAGGTACGGGCAACCCTGTTATCCGCGTTATGCCCAATACACCGACAATGGTTGGTGCTGGAATGGCTGCAGCATCTATGGGTGCTGGTGTCACAACTGCACACAAGCAATTTGTTCTCGGATTCTTGGCGGCCACAGGCAAGGTAATTGAAGTTGCCGAAGAGCTACAAGATGCCGTCACAGCAACGAGTGGTTCTGGACCTGCATACTTTTTCGCATTTGTTGAGGCAATGGTTGCTGGAGCCAAAAAACTTGGTCTCAGCGAAGCTGATGCAACAACCCTTACTGTCCAGACAATTGTTGGTGCTGCGAAGTTATTAGATGAGTCAGGCAAGAGTGCAACAACTCTGCGCGAAAATGTGACAAGCCCTAACGGCACAACCGCTGCTGCGCTCGCCTCATTTGGATCAAGTGATCTCAACTCTATGGTTGCTGCGGCAATGAAGGCGGCTAGCGATCGTTCGCAGGAATTAGCGTGAAACGCTTTGTAGCATTTGTTGTATTTGCATCACTCGTATTTGTTCCAGTTTCACAGGCTGCACCTAAGAAAATCAGCGTTAAACCAATGCAATTATTGACGACAATTGGCACGCCAGATGAAGTAAGTGGAGCAGTTGTTAGTGGTAAATCAATAATTGTTTTTGGAACCAAAGCATCAAAGGCTTATGCCCGCGCAATTGATAGGGCAGGTAAAGAGTTATGGAACTTATCCCTAGATCAATCTGCAGCATCGATTGCAACGGCAGCAGCAGTTGATTCAGTAGGAGATATATGGATTGCTGGTGCAACGCCACTTGCATTAGGTGTAAACCCACCTGCACCAACTGCAACCCCATTAAATCCTGATAGCGCAGTTATACCGCAATCTGTGTTTATTGGAGACCTACAAGCGGTAACTATTTGGAAGGTAAGCGCAGCAGGTATTTTGGTATTTACAAATACCTTGCCAGCTAGTTCAGTGCTCTTTCCAACCGCAATCACAGTAGATAAAAATGGAGCATCTGTTGTTGGAATTATTGCCAACGATAAAGGCAATGCCGGCTTTCTAGCAAATGCAGATGCCACCGGTGCGTTCTCAAAGTTGTTGCAGATTGGTGTTGCATCGACAACGGCAGAAGCAGTTGTTAGACATGGTGATGGAAGTTTCACTATTGCGGGTTCAAGTTCAGAAACTGTAGCTGGCAAGAAAGTTGCTGGAATAACAGATGGAATATTGGTCAAGGTATCAAAGGCTCTGAAGATTACTTCTGTTGTGCGCAGTTCAGTTGTAAAAGGAAAGCGCATTTGGAATAGCGCATCAAATTCGTTGTTACTTGCTGGTGAAGTGGTAGCAGCGGGCAAAACTGAATCAGCGATCACAAAGTTTTCTCTTGCTTATGCACCATCATGGACCTATCGCTTTGCTTCAACTGGCCCAACATTTTCTGCATCTGCTACTCAGGCGATCTTCATTTCGACTGGCGCAGTTGCACAGCTAAATTGGAATCCCAAGACACCAACACCGTTATTGCTTACCTTTGACTCCAAAGGCATCATTACTGCAGCCGATAGTGGCCCCATAGGGCAGAAAGAAGTCCTTGGGCTACTCATTTCCAAGGAGTTTGGGGTTTTAGCCCTTACTTCGAGCACAGAATCGGTTTCGATTTTTACCCTACTTCCGCGGTAACCTAAACCCCCGCACACTCAGTGCGAACATTAGAAATGAGAGCGTGACATATGGGTTCCGTAATTAAAAAGCGACGCAAGCGCATGGCGAAGAAGAAGCATAAGAAGCTTCTTAAGAAGACTCGCATTCAGCGCCGTAACGCTAAGTAATAATTACGGCTTTAGAAGTGCAAGCTTGCCGTTAACAGTGGCAAGAAGATATTTAATCTTATTAACAGTTACCCAAGCGCTCTGAGTAGGTTCAGAGCCTTGGGTACTGCTTACTAAACGTATTGCAGCTTGTCCTGAATCCTTTTTGCTCGTATCTAGAGCACACAATCTTTCCTGGCAGTTAAAGATGATTATCTTTCCATCTGTTGTCAGATACTCACCAGGTGTTCCAAAATTTTCAGTTGTTAACTTTGAGATATTTGTCGGATCACTCAATAGTGCCCAACGAACTTGATTAGGTTTTGGTGCTGTTGCAGTTGATGCAGCCAACCATGTTGCCATGACATTGCCACTTACTTTTGCGAGTGCAACATCAAATCCAAAGACAGCGGCATCGTCAGTTGAGATATCCAGTGTTTGATAAGCCCATCCGGTTGGTTCAATGCCAGTACGAGTCGCAATACGTATCGCACCAGAGGTAATTTCCTTCTTCTGGTTCATTGAAACAACTGAATCGTATGCAACGTATGTCTTTGAACCATCAAAGATTGCCTGCAAATGGAAGCCAACATCACCTGTCGTGCGGCCATCTGTTTTACGATCGCCATCTAAAAGCTCATATCTCCAAGGAGCAGACTTACTCTTTACTGCACCTAGTAGAACTCCTTGGCTTTCATCGCGATAAAAGACTTGCACAGTACTTGTCGTGGCAACACATGCATTTGCCACGCTTACATCACTAGATGTGCGCACGCGATTTAGATCTGTGTATTCGTTTACTACGGGACCATTGCCATCAACTACTTCGATTGCAAAGCTCTTACCGTTATACGTCGCATAGCGGAGATCTTTTTCAGTTGAATCACTGTAGAAAATATGAAGTGTTTGCTTTACTCCACTGCCATTGACGCACATTGAGATAGCACCTGAAATTGTGTCCGTTGTGCGACCACTGCTTCCGCCAGCTCCATCAACAGTGACCTTCTTCCAGATTTTGCCGTTAAAGGTTGCTAGCTTTAAATCACCACTTTTTGTGTCTGTGTAGGCAATTGCTGGCTGACCATTGAAGGTTGTACTTGCAACACTTTTGCCGTCAGCTGCAGTATCAAGGACGCTGCTCTTCCAGCCCGCTTGTGGGATGACAGATTTAGTTGTTACTGCATCTGACGCACCTAAAGCATTCTTAGCCACAACTGAAAAACTGTATGAAGTGCCGTTTTTTAATCCAGCCATCAGTACTGGGCTAGAAAGAGCTTTTTTCTCAAGGCCAGTCTTTAAGTTTTTAACAATGTATTCACTAATTTGTGCGGTGCGCATATTGACCGGTGGATCAAAAGAAACAAGTGCAGATGCATCACCTGTGAATGCCTGGGCATTGCGTGGTGACTGTGGAAGATCAGTTGCGATGCCAGCAGGTGGCTTATTGCGCATATCTTCCATCATTGCCAATTGAAGTGGGCCGGGTTGGCGAAAAACCTCACCTGGATCAAGGTTTGGAGTCATTACTGAGTCAAGACCAGATTTTGAAAAAGTATCTTCATCTAAGTGCGATGTTGATGAGCCAGATTGGTAACGCGAAGGCGTATACATCTTTGGCTTAACTCCACCATTGGCTTTAATTCCAAGAGGACCTGACCACACTAAAGATGAAGTCAGTGCAGTTCCTAATTCTCGTGATGGCGTTGGAAGATCTGCTAAGCGGCGACCATCTGCTGTTTGTAGGTATGCATCAAAGGGTGTTGGTTGATCCAAGCTACCTAATCCGTAAAAGGGATCGTATGCATCGTTAGAAAGAAAACCTAACCCGTGACCAAGCTCGTGAATGAAAACAGATTCAAGATCATATTCAGAAGAAGTTGGAACTCCATCGCCACGAGTATTCCAGGTGGCGCTAGAGTTAACTTGGATAATTATTTCAGGATTGGCTCTGTCTAAATCTTTTCCCGCCAATGCGTTCGCTGCAGCTGATGAGTACCACAGCGAGGGATCAGGTGCACCAGAAAATGCTGAAAAGAAACTTCCGGGGCGTGCACTACCTAGAACACCCCAAGAGTTTGAACGCCCCCATGATGCATCGACGGTAATGACAGTTGTTGATTTGAAGTTTGCTGACCATACATCGATTGCAGCCTGAACCTCTTTCTTTGCCCAATCCGGAAAGTTATTGTACTTAACTTCAAACTTTGATTTAAATTCTAGATTCTTTGCCGCAGGTTTAGCTGTCGTAGTTGTAACAGGATCAGTTCCTGCATAAATGTAACCCCAGTTAGTTGCAGGGATCTGTTTAAAGGTTAAAGCTGGCGCAGATGGGGCTATAAGAATTGAAGTGGCGAGAGCACTAGCAAGGGCAATAATCCCTAATCTCTTCAAGCGCAGCATGAGCCGAACGGTATCAGGGCAGCGCGTTTGGTTTAAGGTCAGGGGTAGGAAATACCAATGTTCTAAGTGAATTAACAGGGTAGAAAGGGGTAATAAATGACCCTGGTAACAATTTATGGCCGAACTGGTTGCCATCTCTGCGAGGATGCATTACAGCTTTTGCAATCAATGCAGGATGAACTCAACTTTGAAATCGAAGAGATCCTAATTGATGGAAATGAAGAGTTAGAAAAACTATATGGTGAGAAGATTCCTGTTACTCACATTGATGGCGTGCATCATGATTTCTGGCGAGTAGATCCAGAACGATTTAAATCTTCCCTTGAAAAACATCGTCAGCATCAATAATTTTGTATGAATAACCTTGTTCAGCTAAGAAGCGCTGGCGGTTCTGTGCAAAATCCTGATCAATAGTGTCTCTAGAGATTACGGAATAAAACTTTGCACTACGACCATCAGATTTTGGTCGCAAAATGCGTCCTAAGCGCTGGGCCTCTTCTTGACGGCTTCCAAATGCTCCTGATACCTGAATTGCAATTGTTGCATCAGGTAGATCAATTGAAAAGTTAGCTACTTTTGAAACTACTAAGCACTTAATTTCACCGGTTCTAAATTTATTAAACAAAATTTCTCGCTCTTTAATAGGGGTTTCACCCTTGATGAGCGGCGCACCCAATGTTTCAGACAGATCATCAAGTTGATCGATGTATTGACCAATTACAAGTACCTGATCATCGGCATGCTTTTCTACTAATACTTGAACAACGTCACGCTTTGTCCGAGTTGTCGCACAGCTGCGATAACGGTTTTCTGGTTCAGCAGTTGCATATGCCAAACGTTCGGTCTCAGTTAAGTTAACCCGAACCTCAATACATTCAGCCGGTGCGATATAGCCTTGTGCTTCAATTTCTTTCCAGGGCACATCAAAACGCTTTGGACCGATTAGTGAGAAAACTTCACCCTCCATGCCATCTTCACGCACCAAGGTGGCCGTTAAACCTAAGCGGCGACGTGATTGGATATCAGCGGTAAAACGAAAGATTGGTGCAGGCAATAGGTGCACTTCATCATAAATAATCAAGCCCCAGTCATAAGAATCAAAGAGATCTAAGTGCGCGTAAACACCGTTCTTTTTCTTGGTCATAACTTGGTATGTAGCAATTGTTACAGGGCGAATCTCTTTCTTTGCCCCTGAATACTCACCAATTTCATCCTCATTAAGGGTTGTCCGCTTTAACAATTCCTCGCGCCATTGACGGGCTGCAATTGTGTTTGTTACCAAAATTAATGTTGTCGCCTTGGCATGTGCCATCGCAGCTGCACCAACAATAGTTTTACCAGCACCGCAGGGAAGAACTACAACACCAGAACCACCATGCCAGAAACCTTCAGCAGCAAGTTCTTGGTATGGACGGATTTTCCAATCCTTTTGCACTAGCGAAATATCGTGTGCTTGACCATCGACATAGCCTGCAAAATCCTCTGCTGGCCAACCAAGACGAAGCAGTGACTGTTTGATTTGCCCACGTTGACTTGGCAGAACAGTAATTGTTTCAGGATCAATTCGTGCGCCAAGTAGTGGTGCAATCTTCTTTGCTCTAATTACCTCTTCAAGAACTGCTGTATCGGTTGTAATAAGAATTAAGCCGTGAACTGGATCCATTTCAAGACGCAAACGACCATAGCGAGACATTGTCTCTGCAACATCAATAAGAATTGAGTGGGGGACGGCGTAGCGAGAATACTTAATTAAGGTATCGATAACTTGCTCTGCATCATGTCCTGCGGCACGAGCATTCCATAAGCCAAGAGGTGTTAAACGATATGTGTGAATGTGTTCAGGTGATCGCTCTAGCTCTGCAAATGGAGCAATTGCTCGTCGACATTCGGTAGACATTGGATGGTCTATATCGAGCAGTAGCGTTTTATCGCTCTGAACAATCAGTGGACCATCAGTCATTAAGTAAATCCTTAATTAGCGCGTGTAATAACTTGCTGCGATCTTCAAGAGTACTGATGTCTACCCATTCATGTGCTGCATGGGCTCCATCCCCAATAGCACCAAGTCCATCTAGAACTTGCGCACCAGCAGCTGCTGCAAAGTTTCCATCACTTGCTCCACCAACTGATGCATGACCTAGAGGCGGCATTCCAAGTTCCTTGGCAACTCTCTCTGCGCGCTCATAGAGTGCCATTGTTGAAGTAGTTTCTAAAGGAGGACGATTAAATCCGCCTGTAATTTCATAACGGGCTGCAGCATTAACGGGCTTTAATCCCTTGATAGCAGCGTCAACGCGCTTTAAATCATCCATTGAGTATGAACGGATATCAATATCTAGGACTGCAAGGTCTGGAACAGTGTTGGTCGTGTTACCTGCGTGAAGCGTTGTTGGCACAACAGTTGTTCCATGTTCTGGATTTTGCATTGCTGTTATTGCTAAAACAGCATGTGCCATTTCAGTTGTTGCGTTCACACCTTTTTCAGGTTCAAGTCCAGCATGTGATGCCTTGCCATGAATTTTGACTTGATACATCGCGGTGCCCTTACGGCCAGTTTTAACTTTGCCGTTAAGTGTTGCCTCGATAACCAAAACTGCTTTTGCTTTCGCGGAAATTTCCTTAATAAAATCTTTACTTGTTGCACTTCCAGTTTCTTCATCTGTTGTTGCAATTAAAGCCGCACTTCCTGTAATTCCCTTCATGGCATATAACGCCTGAACAAATCCAGCTTTCATATCAAAAATTCCTGGGCCGCGAGCTGCTGTTCCCTCAACACTCCACAGAGGTTGGAAAGATCCCTTTGGCCACACAGTGTCTAAGTGGGCAAGAACAACTACATCTGGATTTGGTGCACCCCACCAGAAAACTGGGCGACCATTTACTTCGCGGATTTCTGCTGGTGTTCCCAAAATTCTGGTTGCTATGTCACTAGCTAAATGAACAACATCGCGGCAGGCATCTAGATCTTCAGTTGGTGATTCCAACTTAACTAGTGCTTCTAGGGCGGCCAACATGGGATAAGTCTATAGCGGCGCCACGCCAGTGATGCGTGGAATTCTGAAGGATTGGACCTCACCCGTTGCATGATCGCGTGCGATTAAGGCGCCTGCGCTAATGCGAATTGGGTCAATTATTCGATGGGTTACTCCGCCATTGTTATCGGCATATCCAATTGAAAGGGTTTTCTCATCAATAATGAATTGATTCAGAATATCCATTGTTTCATTTGCAGTTGTGCGAGGAAGCTGGCCTAAAGCTTCGCTTGCAACCTGACGCAAGCGAGTTTGGCGATAGGTAGATTTTTCACCAGTGCGCAATGCGCGAATAGCAGTCTTCAAAGTTTCGGTATCAGGAATTTCAACTTCACCAATTACGCGTGGAGGGCGAGGCTTTGTTAATGCACGGTTAGATCTTGGTCCAGTCAAAATCATTCCATTTGCAGATTCACCTGCAGGCAAATAACCACATTCACGCAGCACGCGCATGGCATCGGTTGCATCCATATCGCAAATGACAACTTCAGGTGCAATGCGACGCAGCGCAAGGATCTCAAGCTTTTTGTCATTCATGATCTGTGAAATAAGTGCAGTGTCTTCGCATCGAATAAAGGAGGAAGTATTACCAACACGCAACTTGCCATGCTTCTTTGCGACATCTGCAATGAGATATTCAAGTGGTTGTGGCATTGGCGTCTTTGATGTCTTTATCAAGAATGTTTTTATCTCATCGCCTGTCTTGCCATGATCTAATGCGCGTCTAATCGTGCTTTCTGTAAATCTATAAACAGTGGCACCGCCACGACTTTCAATCTCAGCCATCATCGCCAATGCCTGAGAAATCTCATGCTCAAGGGGGCCAGGTGCGATTGCGGTGTTATCACTTTGAATCAGGATGTGATCAACAGTCTTTGGCAGATCTTCGTTGATGGAACTTAGATCATCACCAGCAAGAAATTGTTCGCCGAATTTAGATAATGCACCCTGGCCTGTAATTCCTAGCCATTCAGCCTCGCGAAGTGTCCACTCAGCAAGTTCATCTTGAAGTGAAGAGTTACGACGCACAGGTGCGCGCCATGACAAAACCTCCTTGAAACTATTCCACTCTGGAGCAATCCCTAGATTTTCCCGCAATAGTTCAAGTGTTAAAGCACGTACTCGCGCAGCATTTACTCGATCTAACTCTGGACCAAGTGCTGCAACATTCTTAGCTTCTACTCGACCAACTAATCCGCTAACCCGCGAAGTAATTAACCACTGTGATGCCAGCATCTGCCAGCGATCAGCAGGTGTTTGCATTAGCCAGATATCAAATTTATTACTTGGAAGGATACGATCATCAGCATCAATACTGATTAATGATGCAAGGTATGCAAGTTCAGTCACAAATGCTGTGCAGGATTCATCAACACCTAAGTGTGTTGCGATTATTTTGAGATCACGAACTCCTAAACCACCGGCACGTAATGCATCTGCTGGTTCATCGGCCCAGAAATTGAGCAGTTCTTCAACCCAACGTAGCACCGTTGAAACATTTGCTATTGCGGCAAGGTTTATTTGTCGTTCATCACGCTTTGCACCACTTAGTGATGGTTGCTTAATGAAACGCTCTTTGTGAATCTTTCCACCGCGCAATGCAATTGCTACTTCGCGAGGCAAGATTACTGTTCGCTGATCAAGTGGGACTAAGAACTTCTTTTCAAGAAGCCAGTTCACACCGGGTCCAGGGTTCTTAATATCTCCGACACTTCCGCGCGGTGGACCCCATATCAATCGTTCCAAAACTTTCTTTGCATCTGCCGGTGCATCATCTAATTCACCGAGCTTTAACTTTGCCATCGAAGCTGGCCCTAGGCCTGCAGGCTCTGTTCCGATTACATCCCGTAATTGTGTTGGCAAACGCATGCCATCGTCGGATGGATAGACAAGGCCAATCCTTACCAGATGCTCTAATGCACCTTTTGCTTCTTTATCTGTGAGAGTTACGACGCTTTTTTCTAGGAAGGGTTCATTTAAGGATGCGGTCGCTTCTAAGACTTGAAACTGCCATTGATTGAGTGAATCAATTGCTCTTGCCAAACTTGGCGCAGAACAAGCACGCACTGCAAGAGAGGCGACATCTGGGGGAACGGGAGTTACTAGATCTGGACGTGCGGTAAATAAATCTAAAAGGGCAGCATCATCAACACTACGTAGGTAGTCAGAGAAGGAGCGCATTTCCATAACTTGCCTACATTACTGGCAAATTACCTGTTCTTGTTAATTCACTTTATCGCTTACGCGGGGTTAACCATGTTCCAAGAGCTGCAATTCGGACGACGATTGGCGAAATAGCACGACCAATAAATCGGGCACGACGGAAGTCATGGATAGGCCAACCCTCAGCCATGGCACGCAAACCAAGCAGTGCATCCGGATTAATTGCCGATGGATGGCCAACGCATTGCAGTAACGGTAGGTCATTGCTGCTATCTGAATAAGCAAAGCAGTCCTCTAGATCAAATCCTTTTTTCTCTGCTAACTCCCGAACTGCTACCGCTTTTTCTTTTCCGTGAAGTAGAGCACCATTCATTTGTCCGGTATAGAGACCATCCTTGATTTCAGCTTTACTACCAAGAGCTCCAGTTAAACCTAGTCTGGTAGAAATCAGAGTAGCCATATCTTCTGGCGCAGCGGTAACTAAATAAACCTCAACTCCATTTGCAATATGTGTTTGGGCGATATCAATTGTTCCCTGCCACATTGCAGGAGAGACAAACTCATCATAGATTTGTTGCGCAATTGCCTCAATGTCTTTGACGTTATGTCCACCAATAAAATCTGTTGCCGCGTCTTGAAAACGTGAGATCTCTTCTTTGTTTTCTTTTCCTGTTAAGCGAAATCTCAGGTTGGCTAATACAAATCGTGAAATGTCCTTCTTGGTGAAGTAACCTCGCTGGTACATGCCACGGCCCAAGAAATAAATGGTTGAGCCACGTATAAGCGTGTTGTCGACATCAAAGAAGGCAGCTCTTTTACCTGTGAGTGCCATG
>JBIILL010000124.1:0-3053 GCA_044232665.1 Candidatus Planktophila sp.
ATCTGATTGTTTACTCATACTTAATGCGCGGAAGTATCCAATGGAAGGGTCGCACAGTATGAAGATCGTTGTGATTGGCGCAGGCATGGGCGGTATGACCGCTGCTGCTCGTTTATCACGCGGTGGTCATGAAGTTGTGGTCTATGAAGCATCTGATCAAGTCGGTGGAAAATGTCGCACCGAATGGATTGGCAAAGTTGCATTTGATACCGGGCCTTCTTTATTAACTTTGCCTGCCGTATATAGAGATTTCTTTCAGCGCACCGGAAAGCCGATGGGACTTGTTTGTCCTATTGAATCTGTAAATCCTTCTTTTGATTATCGCTTTGCAGATGGCAGCAACGTTAAGTTCTCCAATCTCTCTCGCAAAGAAACATTGGATTCGATCACATCTAGCTTTGGCGCAGAGAGCGCGTCTCAGTGGGATCGCATTATGAAGCGCGCAGAACGCATGTGGGATGTGAGCCGTGTTCCCTTTGTCGAATCCGAACTTAAATCACCACTTTCTTTGATCAAACGCATCACATTCATGCGCGATATGAAGATCATTGCCCCATGGAAAACACTGCGTCAGCACGCTGATGAAATTCTGAAGGATCAACGCCTCCGTTTCATTATGGATCGTTATGCCACATATAGCGGTTCTGATCCCCGCAAAGCCCCTGCAGTACTTTCGACAATTGCATTTGTCGAAGAGAGCTTTGGCGCTTGGCATGTAAAGGGCGGTCTCGGAAATCTAACAACCACCGTGCACAAGCGAGCAGTAGATGTTGGCGTGACTTTCCACCTGAACTCCCCCGTTGCCAGCATTCAAACAACTGGAAACAAAGCTTCCGGTGTTGTTTTGGCAGATGGAACAATCGTTAATGCAGATGCAGTCATAGCAAATGCTGATGCCTCTCTGGTTTATAACAGACTAATTACTGGGCATAAGCGCGCACTGAAGAAAGCCCGCAAGAACATTGCAAATGCTGATGTTTCCGTTGCCGGCTTTTCACTGCTCTTGGGCATGCGCAAAGATCCAGAACAAGTTCTTAATCACCACACAATCCTTTTTCCAGAGAACTACGATGCTGAATTTGATGCAATCTTTAACGAAGGTAAGCCTGTGGCAATGCCAACGATCTATATTTGTGCTCCGCAGGATGAATTAATGAGCAAGGATGAAAACCTCGAAGGTTGGTTCGTTCTAGTTAACGCACCGACCCATGGGCAGTTTGATTGGAATAACTCAGAGTTTGCAAGCAAGTATGCCAACAGCATCATCGATCAAATTGAAGCACGTGGAATTTCAGTGCGGGATCGACTTGAGTCATTAACAATCAGAACTCCTGCAGATTTGGAATCAGCAGTTCGTGCTCCAGGGGGTGCAATTTATGGAACTTCTAGTAATGGAGCGCGCGCAGCATTTATGAGAGCAAAGAATCGCTCTCCCATTAAGGGTTTGTATCTAGTCGGTGGCTCTGCTCACCCTGGTGGTGGACTCCCACTTGTTGGTATTAGTGGAGATTTAGTTACGGAAGCAATCGGCTACGAGAAAAACGCACGACACTAACAAAACTATAAATTTGAAGTACTAAGAACGCGACTGAAAGCTCGGTTGCACCAGGCATTGATAATTGATTAAGAATCAAAACAATAAACAAGAAACTTGCGCGCACTGGTCGCTCTGCTGGTGTGACAACACCAATGTCACTTACTCCCAGTGAGACTAACTTTGCTCGGGCGTACTCTTGAAAAGCTGCCACGGACCACAAGGTGATTGGGATCCAGGCTGGGACACCTATGGCATAGAGGGCATAGAACCACAGCGCTTCGCTGATGCGATCTACTACGGAATCAAGTGTTGCTCCGAACTTGCTTTCACGGTGCTGGAAGATAGCGACACTTCCATCAATGCCATCGCAGAACAGTGAAAATACTAAGAAAAGAATCGCCCATGGTGATTGCGCAGTTAAAGCAGTAGCAACCGCACCCAACAAACCAAGCATGGTGAGTGCGTTAGGAGAAATGCGAAGTAGCGTGCAGATCAAACCGAAGCGGTAAGAAATATTGAGCCAAGCACCAACAATGCCTGTTGTTTCGGCATCACTATGCAAAGAACTCCACTTTGCCTTGAATTCATCTTTGCTAAGCATTGAGGTTCCTATAGATTTCTTGAGTAGCAGTAGAGCTATTCATTGTATAAAAGTGTAATCCCGGAGCCCCAGCTGCCAATAGTTCTTGGCATAGTGATGTTGCTATCTCAACACCCAACGCGCGCACGGCAGCTGGATCGTTTTCAACCTTTGCGAAAGCATCTGCGATCTGTGAGGGAATTGGAGTTCCACCAAGTTCTGCCATTCGGTGGAGCAACTTCACATTTGTCACAGGCAAGATGCCGGGAATGATGACTAACTGTGAGCCACGTTCTGCCAGACGATTAACTAATTGGATGTAGCGATCTGCTTCAAAGAAAAACTGTGTCGTAGCAAATGTTGCACCTAGCTCTTCTTTACGTATAAGAACATCGATATCTTTTTCAAAATCACCTTTAGATGCTGGGTGCCCATCTGGAAAAGCGGCAACGCCAATTGTGAATCCACCAAACTCATCTGCTAATTGAACTAACTCATCTGCATGATTAAGACCACCGGGTGTTGGTGTCCATGGCGCACTTGGTCCCCCAGTTGGATCTCCACGCAGCGCCAAAATACTTGTGATGCCTGCTTCTTTATAGCTGTGCAAAATTGCGATTAACTCATCACGAGTAGATCCAACACATGTCAGGTGAGCAACGGTTGAAATTCCGGTTCGCTTGGTAATTTCTTGAGCAATTCGAATGGAGCGATCTCGGGTTGAGCCACCTGCGCCATAGGTCACAGAAACAAAGTCAGGGGTTATTGATTTAAGGCCATCAATGGCAGCCCACAACCGTTCTTCACCCTCAACATCCTTTGGAGGGAAGAACTCGAATGAATAGGAAGTGCGAAGTACCACTGGGTGAGGGTACCGTTACCGAGTGAGTTCAGAGCCAAAAGCAACGTTAACAAGCGTTCGTAGCGCTGTTGAAG
>JBIILL010000137.1:0-2986 GCA_044232665.1 Candidatus Planktophila sp.
TCAGGCCATGTCATCTCGTCTGGAAGTAATGATCGCTGAAATACGCAAATCAAATCCTTTAATCATGATAGACAAATTACCTACAGATGACGCTCCTTTGGAATCACCAATTGATGCCGAGTTTCAAATCGGTGCGATGTCATTGGCGTGGGATGACGACAGTAAGTTGATTTGTGTAGAGCTATTTGAACTCGAAGATGATGAAGAGGACTCTGACGGAGAAGTAGTCGTAATCAATATTTCATTAGCCATGGCTGCAGCGTTTTCCGTGCGATCAAAAGCGGTAGTAAATGCAGGGAGACTGCCATGCCCCTTCTGCGGAATTCCAATTGATCCACGAGGTCACTTATGTCCGAGGGCAAATGGTTACCGAAGATAATTTATTGACCTTAACTAAAGGGGATCTGCATGTAACAGGTCGTTTGGTGGATGCATCAAATGCAACCCTTTACGCGACAGCAACTCTTGAGGATAAAGCAATTGTTTGTATCTACAAACCAATTGCAGGTGAGCGTCCATTGTGGGATTTTTCAGAAGGGTGTCTAGCTCACCGTGAGTATGCAGCATATTTAGTGAGCGATCATCTTGGCTTTGATTTAGTTCCGCTGACTATTTTGCGTGATGGACCATATGGCTTGGGCATGGTTCAGCAATGGGTAGATATCGATGAGAGCATTGATCTGGGAAAGTTTTTTACAACTGATCATCCACAGTTGCGGTCCATGGCGCTATTTGATGCAATCATCAATAACACTGATCGAAAAATAGGTCACCTCTTACCGCTTGATGGACAAACATTA
This sequence comes from Candidatus Planktophila sp., assembly GCA_044232665.1. Taxonomy (GTDB): domain Bacteria; phylum Actinomycetota; class Actinomycetes; order Nanopelagicales; family Nanopelagicaceae; genus Planktophila. The sequence continues at coordinate 801 of JBIILL010000137.1, forward strand.
TTCGGATGCGATCATGGGGTCACATTTCATGCTGACGATAAATTGCGAACCGTTTTGTGGCAGTGGGCTGATGAACCTTTCACTGAAGACGAGATTTCCCTACTGAGGAAAGCGCAGTCATCAATTGCAGGTGAGTTAGGACGACTTCTTGCGCCACTCCTGACAGAGATAGAGATTCAAGAAACTGCCCGCAGGGTGACAGATCTTTTAACTTCTGGAACTTTTCCATTACCTAATCCGGACTGGCCTGCTGTCCCGTGGCCAGCTTTTTAATTTAGGATTACGATAGAGACATGAAATCGTGGAACGAGGTTGAAACCCCATCTATCGATTCCTCGATAAGTTTCCCTGCGTTGAGTCTGACTAATTCGGTTTCAGGTAAGAAAGAACCTATAAAGCACAAGCCGTTGTATCGCATGTATGTCTGCGGGATTACGCCATACGATGCCACTCACCTCGGCCACGCTGCAACCTACTTAACCTTTGACTTAATCAATCGTTACCTCACAGCCAGTGGTTCAGAGGTCCGTTATGTTCAAAACATTACTGATATTGATGATCCTCTATTAGAGCGAGCCAACCGTGATGGCGTGGACTGGACCGACTTAGCTCACCAACAGATCGATCTTTTCCGAAGCGACATGATAAATCTTCGAGTGATTCCACCAGCACACTACATAGGAGCAGTGGATGCAATACCCCTTGTTACAGATGCAATCGAAAAGCTTTCTTCTAAAGACAGTATCTATTCAGTAAATCAGGATCTCTATTTCAAAGTTCATGTGGATGCACAATTTGGCCAGCGTTCTCATCTTTCACAGGACAAGATGATGGAAATATTTGCAGAACGAGGGGGAGACCCAACTCGAGTTGGAAAGATTGATCCACTTGATTGCTTGGTGTGGATGACTCAACGCCCTAATGAACCTGGTTGGCCATCACCTTTTGGTATTGGTCGGCCTGGTTGGCACATTGAGTGCACTGCAATTGCAATTAAGTATCTTGAGCCTTCACCAAGTGAGGACTCACTGATTGACATACAAGGGGGTGGATCGGATTTGATTTTCCCGCATCATGAAATGTGCGCAGCGCAAGCGCAGGTTCTTTCAGGCAAACCTTTGGCAAGCACATATGTTCACGCCGGAATGATCGGCTTAGATGGCGAGAAAATGAGTAAGAGCAAAGGCAATCTGGTTTTCGTATCAAAGTTGGTAGCAGCTGGTAGAGATCCAATGGCCATTCGCTGGGCGTTAATGAAAGATCATTATCGTCAAGATCGGATGTGGACCGATGAACTTCTAGTCGTTGCCGAAAGTGAAATCAGCGCTTTGCGCTTGTGCTTGGCTCAAACTGATGTTGCACCAACAAAAGATTTAATTGAAAAGATTGTAGATGCATTATCTGATGACTTAGATACTCAGACTGTAATTGCAGCTGTGAATGCATGGGTTGGGAGAACGCAATCAGGTGATGCTGGCGGAGACGCGCAATCCTTGGTCGCTGCTCTAGATGCCCTACTAGGGATTAAACTTTAATCCTCGCTTTGTCGTCGCAAGTATCTTTCAAATTCTTTAGCTATCAAATCTCCAGAGACATCCGGAAGTTCTGCAGCATCCTTGCTCTCTTCCAATGCCTTCACATAATCAGCAACATCGTTGTCTTCTGCAGCTAATTCATCTACCGACTTTTCCCATTCATCAGAGTCAATCTGTAATGACCCCAAAGGAATCGAGATGTCCAGAAAATCTTCCAGGGAATTAATGAGCGCTAACGATGCTTTTGGTGAAGGGGAGTTTGACGCATAATGAGGAACGGCTGCCCACAGTGAAATCGCATCGATACCACGTCTCATGCAACCATCCTGGATGATTCCGAGAATCCCAGTTGGCCCTTCATACTTTGAGACTGAAACACCAAGTCGATCAGCCATATTCGGGTGTGCACCAGTTCCTGTAACAGTTATGGGGCGGGTGTGCGGAGAATCTGCAAGCAAGGAACCGAGAGTAACTACGAGAGAAACTTCAAGATCATCTGCTAGGTCTAGAAGATCAGTTGTGAACCGCTTCCAACGCATCGATGGTTCAACGCCTGTGACAATAACTAGATCTCGATTCATAGATGGAATAGCTAAGCCGAAAACTTGTGTCCCAGGCCATGTGATACTTCTGATGGATGAATCATCTATA
>JBIILL010000125.1:0-2933 GCA_044232665.1 Candidatus Planktophila sp.
GAAGCGTCGTACAACTCTAGAACGTGCAAGCGGTTACCGCGGGCAACGTTCACGTCTTTTCACAAAGGCGAAAGAGCAAGTTACGCACTCTATGGTTTATGCATTTAATGACCGTAAAGATAAGAAGGGCGATTTCCGTCGTCTATGGATCCAACGCATCAACGCAGGTTGCCGCGAACACGGTCTTACATACAACCGTTTCATCCAGGGCCTAAAGGCTTCAGGTGTTGAGGTTGATCGTCGCGTTCTGTCAGAGCTTGCAACAAATGATCCTGCAACATTTAAGACACTTGTTGAAGTAGCTCGCAAGAGCCTTACAGCACTCTAAGTTCCAATAATGATTGAGAGCCTTAACTCGCCACATGTTGCGCGGGTTAAGGCTCTTATTGGTTCTAGGGGCGTAAAAGAAAGAAAAGCCGCCGGCCAATTTGTTGCAGAAGGTTTGCAATGTGCTCGCGAAGCACTTGTTTCAACAAGTGGTCCAAGAATTGAAACTTTGTATTTAACAAGTAATGGTCGTAGCAAGGCGGAAGAAGTAGCAGACCTGTCAAAGTTTAATACCGTTGATGTTAGTGATGAAGTCATGAAGGAAATGTCAGAAACTATCACTCCGCAAGGCATTCTGGCGGTGTGCACGATTCCGCAGACCAGCCTAAGTTCAATCTCTCTTAATGGTTCTCGTAGATTCATTTATCTTTCAGAGGTGCAAGATCCAGGAAACGCGGGCACGATCTTGCGTTCAGCCGATGCCTTTGCAATGGACGCAGTCATAACTTCACCAGGTAGCGTGGATATGTATTCACCAAAGGTTGTGCGCAGCACTGCAGGATCTCTTTGGCATATTCCAGTGTTTGAATCAGTTTCTATTGCAGAGGTTCTAGCACTGGGAGTAAAGGCTTTTTCTCTTGGCGCAGGGGGATCTAAAAATTTAAGTGAGTACCAAATGTCGGGGGACACCCTTGCAGTATTTGGAAATGAAGCTCGAGGGTTATCGACGGGGCAGAATGTGGATTCGATAGATGTTGTAAGTATTCCGATGCCAGGCAATGCCGAAAGCCTCAATCTTTCAGCGGCGGCATCGATTGTTATGTATCACCTATCAAATATGCCACGTTAACAAAGGGCCACAAGATAGAGTTATGCCTATGCGCGTTGAGGAGATTTCAACCTGGGTACAAGATGCCCGTAAGGCTTTCGCCTCTGCCACAGATCTAGATTCTCTAAAAACCGCACGTCTTGCCCATGCTGGGGACAAATCACCTATTGCCTTGGCATCTCGCGGTCTAGGTGCGCTTTCACCAGAAGACAAAGCGAGTTTCGGCAAAGTTATTGGCGAGGCTAAAGCAGAGATTTCCGAAGCGTTAGCTGATGCAACAGCTGTTCTTGAGGCTGAACGTGATCGCAAAGTGTTGCTCGAAGAAGTAGTTGACATCACCTTGCCCGTAAATCGTTCCCATCGTGGTGGTTTACATCCAATAACAATTATTAAAAATGAAGTTTCAGATTTCTTTATTGAACAAGGTTTTGCTGTTGAAGAAGGTCCCGAACTTGAATCAGGGTGGCTCAACTTCGATGCGCTTAACATGCCGGCAGATCACCCAGCCCGAACAATGCAGGATACTTTTTTCATCGAGCCAGTTGAATCTGGAATGGTTTTGCGAACACACACCTCACCAGTTCAAATCCGAACTATGCTTACGCAAGAGCCACCGATTTATGTTGTGTGTCCGGGTCGTACATTTAGAGCAGATGAGCTAGATGCAACCCATAGTCCGGTCTTTCATCAAGTCGAAGGCTTAGTTGTTGATAAGGGCATCACGATGGCCCATCTCAAAGGCACGTTAGATAACTTTGCTCGCCATATGTTTGGGCCGGATGTAACAACGCGCCTTAGGCCATCATTCTTTCCCTTTACTGAGCCAAGTGCCGAGGTAGACATTTTCTTTAACAATCGCTGGATCGAATGGGGCGGTTGCGGAATGGTTAATCCAAAGGTGCTTGCTTCATGTGGCATTGATACTGATGTGTACAGTGGCTTTGCATTTGGAATGGGACTTGAGCGCACACTGATGGTTCGCCACGGCATTACAGATATGCATGACATCGTTGAAGGCGATCTGCGTTTTACTCGTCAGTTTGGAGTTGGCCTGTAATGCGCGCCCCTCTGTCCTGGATTAAAGAGTTTGTTGATATCCCAGCATCTGTTACCGCTGAGCAAATTTCAGATGGATTAATTCGTGTGGGTTTTGAGGTTGAAGAGATCATCAAGCAAGGTGCTGATTTAACTGGCCCACTCAAGTTTGCAAAGGTACTGTCAATTGAGGAAATCACAGAGTTCAAAAAGCCTATTCGCTATGTTGGCTTGGATTGTGGTGAAGGTCAGACTCGTTATGTAATTTGTGGAGCAACAAACTTTGCTGTCGGAGATTTAATCGTTGCAGCTCTGCCGGGAGCTGTGTTGCCGGGTGATTTTAAAATTGGTGCACGCGAAACCTACGGTAAGACCTCCAATGGAATGATTTGTTCAGGCCGCGAACTTGGTATTAGTGATGATCACGCCGGCATTATGGTTTTTGCAGAAGGTGAAGTCACGATTGGCGCCGATGCGATTGAAGCATTGAAGATCAATGATGTGATTTTTGATGTCGCTGTTAATCCAGATCGTGGTTATGCCTTAAGCATTCGCGGAATAGCACGTGAGGTTGCGGGATCTTTAGGGTTGAAGTTCACAGATCCTGTCGAAGCCTTGCGCACGTTGAAGTTTGCAGAGACTGGCAAGGGTGTTACTGCAAAGATCGGCGAAAAGCGTTCGGCCTCTGTTTTCTATGTCAGAACTCTTTCAAATTTTGACCCAAAGGCAACAACGCCAATCTGGATGCGTAGACGTATTGAAAAGATGGGCATGCGCTCTATTTCCCTGGTTGTCGATGTTA
>JBIILL010000045.1:0-8954 GCA_044232665.1 Candidatus Planktophila sp.
CCAGGTGTAACCAAGTTGTGCAAATGCCTTGCGCACAAACGGCATTGATATACCGACAACATTTGTGTAATCACCTTCGATGGAGGGGATGAAAGGAGAGCTAAAACCATCAAGAGTAAAGCCACCTGCAACATGTAATGGTTCTTCAGTTGCCACGTAATCTGCAATCTCCTCGTCACTCATGTGATCAAAAGTGACGCGAGTTGTTACGCGATCTGAAATTTCAACATCTTTGACCGTATCGATAATGCAGTGGCCGGTGTGTAGAAGGCCTGAATTACCTCGGACTCGCTTTGCCCGCTCGGTTGCAATAGCTGGAGTCCCTGGCTTACCTAGTGAAACTCCATCAAATTCAAAAGTAGAGTCACAACCAATAATTATGGCCGGATAGTCAATCTGTTCGCGGACTGTGTGTGCCTTTGTAATTGCAAGTGCAATAACCATATCCGCAGGGTGCATCGCATTGAAAAACTCTGTCTCTTCATCAACATTGCTAACCAAAATCTTTGGAGACAAACCAGCAGACTCTAGTAAACGACGTCGACTAGTGGATTGTGATGCTAAAACAATTGTCGGCATTATTATTTAAACCTTCTTGCACCAAATGTAATTTGATGTGGAAGTGGCTGGCGTAACTGTGGCCGGCCATAAAGACTACGGCGAATCACGGGTTTGAGTTCTTCACGTTTGTGTTGGGCCATGACAGCCTCAATCGCAGATATCTCTTCAGGCGTTGGATTTCCTGATGTAATTTCAAACTTCATTACAAAGGAATATTTCCGTGTTTGCGAGCTGGCAAGATGTCGCGCTTTGTCTTTAAGGTTCTAAAAGCTTTTGTGATGTATGCACGAGATTGACTTGGCTCGATAACAGTGTCAATGGTTCCGCGCTCTGCTGCTAAATAGGGATTAGCAAGTGATTCGTTGTAATCCTTAACCAACTCAGCGCGCTTTGCTTCAGGGTCCTTAGCATCAGCTAAATCCTTACGATACAAAATGTTTACCGCACCTTGTGCGCCCATAACTGCAATTTCAGCACTAGGCCATGCAAAGTTAATGTCGCTGCCAAGGTATTTAGATCCCATAACAATGAATGCTCCGCCATATGCCTTACGGGTAATAAGTGTTACTAGTGGCACAGAAGCTTCTGCGTATGCGTAGAGCAACTTAGCTCCGCGACGAATGATTCCGTCCCATTCTTGTTCTGTGCCAGGCAAGAAACCAGGAACATCTACAAGGGTAAGAATTGGAATATTAAAGGCATCGCAGAAACGCAAGAAGCGTGCTGCTTTTTCGCTTGAATTGATATCAAGTGTTCCTGCTAATTGATTGGGCTGGTTAGCAATGATCCCAATAGATTCACCTTCGATTCGTGCAAATCCAACGACAATATTTGGCGCATAAAGGGCATGAACTTCAAGGAATTCGCCTTCATCTACCAACGCCTGAATTAGAACCTTCATGTCATATGGCTGGTTAGGACTATCCGGAATCAGAGTATCGAGTGCGATGTCTGAAGCCTTCTTTTCCAAAGTTTCAGTTGGTGGAAGGTGAGGTGTTGCATCCATATTGTTTGATGGAAGGTATGAAAGCAGTGCCTTCACATAATCAATCGCGTCATCTTCACTTTCTGCCAAGTAATGTGAGTTACCGGTACGAGTGTTATGAGTTCGTGCGCCACCAAGCTCTTCCATACCGACTTCTTCGCCCGTAACGGTCTTGATGACATCAGGGCCGGTAATAAACATGTGCGAGGTTTCATTAACCATGACTGTGAAATCTGTGAGTGCCGGTGAGTAAGCAGAGCCACCAGCACATGGGCCAAGGATCAAAGAGATCTGGGGGATAACACCTGATGATCTGGTGTTGAGGCGGAAGATTTTGCCGTATCCATTCAGGGATGCGACTCCTTCTTGAATACGAGCTCCACCGGAATCATTTATCCCAATAAGTGGAATTCCAGATTTAAGTGCAAATGCAGCAATCTTTACAATCTTTTCTGCGTGGACTTCACCAAGTGATCCACCCATAACGGTGAAATCTTGTGAATACAAAGCTATTGGTCTGCCATCAACTGTTGCTGTTCCGATAACTACGCCATCTCCATATGGGCGATTTTTTTCCATTCCAAATTGTGTGGAACGGTGACGCGCAAACTCATCAATCTCGGTGAATGAGTCGGCATCAACGAGCAAATCAATTCTTTCGCGAGCAGACTTCTTACCTTTTGAGTGTTGCTTTTCAACGGCGCGCTCAGAGCCGCCATGGACAGCTTCCTCAACACGGTCACGAAGATCTTCTATTTTTCCGGCAGTTGTATGCAGATCACGGCTCATGGGCGTACGGTACTAGGCGTGGGCAAAGAATTGTTAAGTGCAGCGCTTGATCCAGCGGAGATCAAGAGATTAATTACGCCTTACTGGCGAGTAAGCGTGGTTGAACTCACGAGTACTACGCAAGGTGATTTAGTACAACGAGTACGAGATGGCAAAGCGCGAGTAGGCGATGTGATCACTGCAGAATTTCAAAGTGCAGGTCGAGGCCGACTAGATCGTACATTCGAAGCGCCTAAAGGAACTGCTTTGCTATTTTCTTTTTATATAGAACCACAACGCAATCGTGATGACTGGGGATGGCTCCCTTTGATTGCTGGCTACAGTGTTGCAAAGACTCTGCATGCTTTTCATGCAACCGTTAAATGGCCTAATGATATTTTGATTAATAATCGAAAAGTTTCTGGTCTTATCGCAGAAGTAGTTGGCAACGGTGTAGTAATTGGAATTGGCATCAATGTTGGGATGAGTGAGGATCAACTTCCAGTTGAAACAGCAACATCCTTGCTCATTGAAGGAGGAGTTGATTTAACTCGTGATGAAATTTTGTGTGAGGTGCTTGAAGAGTTCGAAGAGCATTTCGTGCAATGGGATCAAGGTATCGACGAAGTTCAATCTCTGTATAAGCACCTGAGCGCCACATTGGGCAAGGAAGTTCGAGTGGAGTACCCAGGTGGAGCTACGCACTTGGCGGTAGCCGAATCGATTTCAGATATCGGGGCTCTGATCTTGGATGATGGGACTCATGTTCAATCCGCAGATGTAATTCATCTACGATAAGCCGGTGAGCAAAGCCTTCCCAACTGTCGGAGTCATCGGCGCTGGGCAACTTGCTCGAATGAGCATCGCACCAGCAACTGCCCTAGGTGTTAATTTATTGTTGCTTGCAGCCGATTCGAATGACTCTGCGGCTCAAATTACCCAACATGTTGTTGGCGATTACACCGATCTGGCAACTGTTAGAGAATTTGCAGCACAGTGCGATGTCATCACATTTGAACATGAGTTGATTCCATTGAGCATTATCAAAGCGCTAGAAGCTGATGGAGTAGTAGTTCGCCCATCATCTGCAGCTTTTGAATTCTCACAGGATAAAGCAGCTATGCGCCAAAAACTTCAAGGATTTCCGTCACCGAAGTTTCAAATTATTACTGCTACAGATCAAGTAGATAAGTTTCCATTCATCGCTAAGGCAATTTCTGGTGGATATGACGGACGTGGTGTTTGGAAAGTAAATTCAGCAAATGAGTTGGGTGAGCTTTTGCAGCAGATGCCGAAACTGCTAGTGGAAGAGCTCATTGAGTTTGATTATGAGATCGCTGTAATGGTTGCGCGTTCACCTCATGGACAGGCAACGACCTGGGCTCCTACGCAAACAATCCAAAAAGATGGAATCTGCGTAATGACAATTTCACCTGCTCCACAGCTAACAGCGTCATTAAGTGAGAAAGCGCAAAGACTTGCATTAGACATTGCATCTGAAGTTGGAGTTGTTGGCGTGATGGCTGTTGAAATGTTTGTGAAAGGAGACAACTTATTTATTAATGAGTTGGCGATGCGTCCACACAACTCTGGTCATTGGACTATTGAGGGCTCTCACACAAGTCAATTCGAACAACATTTGCGTGCAGTCTTAGATCTACCCCTTGGTGATCCTTCAATGACAGCACCTATGGCCGTAATGGGAAATGTTTTAGGTGGCAATAAGACAGACATGTATCGTCCATATCTGCACTTGATGGCGCGCACGCCTACGCTGCACTTTCATCAATACAAGAAGGATGTACGCCCAGGTCGAAAGATTGGGCATGTAACTTTGCTCGGCAAAGACCTCGTAGAATTAACCCAGGAAGTCCAACATGCGGTGGATTACATGAGCGGAGAAATCGATGAGTGATGTAGCAATCATCATGGGGTCAGATTCAGACTGGCCAACGATGGAAGATGCCGCAAAAGTTTTGGATGATCTAGGAATTTCTTATACGGCAGATGTTGTTTCAGCTCATCGCATGCCACTTGAGATGGTTGAGTTTGCACAGACCGCGCAATCAAAAGGTTACAAAGTAATTATTGCTGGTGCAGGTGGTGCCGCACACTTGCCTGGAATGGTCGCTTCATTAACAACGCTTCCAGTTATCGGTGTACCAGTTGCGTTAAAGAATCTTGATGGAATGGATTCGTTGCTTTCAATTGTGCAAATGCCAGCAGGTGTTCCGGTAGCAACAGTTGGAGTAGGCAATGCAAAGAATGCAGCGCTACTTGCTGCAAGAATCCTTGGTGTATCTGATGCAGCGATTTCAGCAAAGGTTGCAGATGGTTTAAAGGAAATCAACAAGATTGCAAAGGAAAAGGGTGAGAGCCTCAACTCTCGCCGCAATGGCAAAACAGGTTTTTAAGCTCTAGCCCGATACTCGATAGCAGGGCAACGATCCATAACAGTTAGTAATCCAGCAGCTTGCGCACGAGCAACTGCCTCGTTATCAATAACATCTAATTGCAACCAAACAGCCTTAGCTCCGATGGCAATCGCTTCATCTACAACTTTTCCAACAAGTGTTGAATTTACAAAGCAATCAACAACATCTACAGATTCTGGAATTTCAGACAAGGTCTTATAGCCAATTTCTCCATGTACAACTTCTGCGCGAGGGTATACCGGAATAATTCGGTGCCCTTTATCTTGAAGAAGCTTTGCTACGCCAAATGCTGCGCGCTCAGGGTTATTACCAAGACCAACCACTGCCCATGTCTTTAGTGCAAGGACAGCATCAATGGTTTCTTTGGTATTAATCAGTACGCCCCAATGCGTGGAATTTCCACCCAGCGTTTCGCCACAAGGTGCGATCGAGCATGTTGCGTCCATCAATAATAATTTTGCTCTTAACAATTGAAGAAATAGCGGCAGGATCGATCTGGCGATACTCCTTCCACTCAGTTAAATGCAGGATTAAATCAGCATCTTTTATTGCATCATTAACAACTGGGGCGTAATCAAGGTTTGGGAAACGCTTGCGAGCAGGCTCAATACCTTGGGGATCATGGATAACAACCTTTGCACCTGCTGCGTGTAACTGAACAGCGATATCTAATGCAGGGGAATCTCTCACATCATCACTATCGGGCTTAAAGGTTGCACCCAATACAGCAATTTTGTACTTAGTGAGATCCTGCGAAAGTTCGCCGCGAACAACATCGATGACACGTTGGCGTGCACGCAAGTTAATTGCATCAATTTCACGTAAGAATTCAAGTGCTTGCTTGGCACCTAACTCTTCAGCACGTGCCATAAATGCACGAATATCCTTTGGAAGACAGCCTCCACCAAAGCCAATGCCAGCTTGTAAAAAGCGACTGCCGATACGTGGGTCATAACCAATTGCCTTTGCAAGAACAGTTACATCTCCACCAGCTGCTTCGCACACTTCAGCCATTGCATTGATGAATGAAATCTTTGTGGCCAGAAATGAGTTAGCCGCTACTTTTACAAGTTCAGATGTTGGAAGGTCTGCGCGAATCCAAGGTGTTCCTAAAGCAATCACTGGCTTATATACCTCTTTGAGAATTTCTTCCGCACGATCATTAGCAACACCAACTACTAAACGATTTGGCGTCAAAGTATCTTCAACTGCAAAGCCTTCACGCAGAAACTCTGGATTCCATGCTAAATCTGCTTGAGGCGCAATCTTTGCTAATTCAGCTCGCAATGCTTGCGCAGTTCCAACTGGAACTGTGGACTTACCAACAACAAGGGAACCTTCTTTTAGATGTGGTGCGATAGCTGCAACAGCAGATTTAACATATGTGAGATCTGCTGCTAACCCATCTTTACTTTGCGGAGTTCCAACACATACAAAGTGAACGTCAGCATCTTTGACTACTGAGAAATCAGTTGTAAAAGACAGTCGACCTGTTTTCATCTCTTGCTCGAGAAGTGTGTCTAGGCCCGGTTCATAAAAAGGAAGCTTTCCGCTTTGTAGCAGGGCAACTTTCTCAGGATCTGTATCGACACCAATTACTGTAAATCCGAGTGAGGACATACAAGCAGCATGGGTGGCTCCTAGATAACCGCAGCCAACAACCGAGAGAGTTAAAGTCATGTGGGGGAGTTTACTTCAGAGCACCGCAAGGGTTTTCATCAGCGGTACGAGTCTTAAATTTATCGATCACAGTTGGAGTTGCCTTTTCACTAGAAGAGGCTGATGGAGATGGGGTTACTTCATCAATCAGCGGCAAATCTTCACGCAAACGGTTGAAAAGTTCAGGAGCTAACACTTCATCCCAGACAACAACAGAACCAACTCCGGGCACGCGAGCATTCACATTACCCAAGGGGATCGTCAAAGTACGCATTTTGCTCGGAGTGAGATTTTTCATCTGTTTTGCAAGTGTTAATAGATCGCTCTCATTGAGTTCAGAGTCTGTTTTAACTGTTGCTATTGCGGCATTGAAAAAATTAACTAGTTTGATTGGGTTGAGCAGAACTCCTGTACTTGTTACTTTTCTTAGAACTGCACCCATAAATTGTTGTTGACGTTGCATACGTCCAAGATCGCCCATGCCGTCGAAGTCACGTGTTCGGACATACTTAAGTGACTCAACTCCATTTAATGTGTGAACGCCTGCGGCTAAAACTAAGTGGCTACCTGGATCATCAATATCTCTCTTGGTACACACTTCAATTCCGCCAAGAGCATCAACCATTCCTGCAAAACCGGCAAAGCCGATCTCAATGTAGTGATCCATACGAAGACCAGTTTCATTTTCAAGGGTTTGAATCAGAAGTGGCGCTCCACCAAATGCAAAGGCTGCGTTAATTTTTCCTTTGGCTGCGGGAACAATTTTAGTTTTATTAAGAGATGAGACATGTTCAGGAATTGTCACTAAGGAATCACGTGGGATTGAAATTAAGGTTGCCTTATCGCGCGACTTAGAAATATGAACAATCAACATCGTGTCAGAACGTGATCCTGCAGCTGTTGCAGTTGATCCAACTCGAAGTAATTTTCTTTGTTCTTTTGTTAAACCTTCACGAGTATCTGAGCCAACGAGTAGATAGTTCAGGGCTTTATTTGGTTTATCGGGGCGATCTTTCAATGTAGCGAATACATCAATTCGATCTATGGCTCCGCTCACCTGACCTAGGCCCAACCAAGAAAATGCGGAGATAAGGACGACTCCCACAGATAGTGAGGTAATTATCCGAATTGCCCGCGTTGATTTCACTGTCCGAGAGTACTTGAGCGATAGCGTGAGCGGGTTATGTCGACATCAGCTAACGCGTTATATGGCTCACCGAAACGAGAGATTTCGGTGATTCTGCCTGTCCTGAATGAGGAGAAGTATTTAGAGGATTCCGTGAAAGCGATTCTTGCTCAACAATACGACGGCAAGCTTGAAGTGATTCTGGCAATTGGGCCATCACATGACAAGACCCTTGAGATCGCACAGCGCTTACACGTAAATGATCCGCGAGTTGTCATCGTTGAAAATTCAACAGGTCGAACTGCAGCGGGATTGAATCTTGCAATAGCTAGATCTCAATACGGGATCATCGTTCGGGTTGATGGTCATTCAAATATTCCTAACAACTATTGCCAATTGGTTTCAGAGATCTTGGAAAGTACTGGTGCAGTAAATGTTGGTGGCGTAATGGCTGCTGAGGGACAATCCTTATTTGAACGTTCCGTTGCCCGTGCAATGCGCAGTCCGCTGGGTGTTGGTGCATCCAGATTCCATACCGGTGGAGGTGCGGGAGAAGTAGATACTGTTTATCTCGGTGCATTTAGAAAAGAAGCACTGCTTGCAGCAGGTGGCTTTGATGAGCGATTTACTCGCGCCCAGGATTGGGAACTTAATTTCAGATTGCGTAAGGCAGGTGGAGTTGTTTATTTCGACCCACGATTAGTTGTTACTTATCGACCTCGATCAACAGTTAAAGCCTTAGCAAAGCAATACTTTGAATACGGTCGATGGCGACGTGTTGTCTCACGGCGTCACCAGGGCACAATTAATTACCGTTACTTAGCACCGCCTTTTACAGTTGCTGCAACGACCCTTTCATTACTCTTAGGGTGGCTGGTTTCGCCAGTGCTATTTATTCCAGCCCTTATTTATGCTGTGTTTATCCTGATTGCATCTGTAGTAATTGGAAAAAGTATGGGTGAGATTCTGTGTTTACCCACAATCTTGCTAACAATGCATATTTCATGGGGGCTTGGATTTCTTACATCGCCTAAGTCTCTTGCCCCTGCTGTAACCTTGAACCCGTGAGCACTCCACTGCAGGTATATGAGCCATTTAAAGCTGGCCTGCCAAAACTTGGGCGTTACTGGAAATCCTTATGGTCCAGACGCACCTTCATCAAGGAGTACTCCAAATCTGAACTTCGGGAGCAACATTTTGACTCTGTATTTGGGCAATTGTGGCTGGTTCTAAACCCACTATTGCTTTCAGGGGTTTACTTTATTTTGATCATGATTATTGGTGGTACTACAGATAGTGCGCGGTATGCACACTTAACTGCAAGCTTATTTTTATTTTATTTAGTCGCAAACAGTCTTACTGGAGGAGTTAAATCGGTAACCGCTGGGCAGCGCTTGATTCTCAACACCGCATTTCCTCG
>JBIILL010000046.1:0-8899 GCA_044232665.1 Candidatus Planktophila sp.
CACCAAGTGATGATCCCCATGCAACAACCTTGGTTGTCTTTGGGAACTGCTTCTTGAAAGTGTCAATTAGCTCAACGTTTGTCTTGATCGCTGAATCTGGATTCCACCCTTGACGAGCAAAACCTGATCCAAGGATTGCAATACCTTGACTAAAGAAGTACTGAGCAACTGCAGCGTTTCCACCAGGAACTGGCTCTGGCGTATTGGTGATCTTGTACCCACCAATTAGAGGAATTGCTGCAGGAATATCTACGTTATAGCGGTACCCGTGTGAGTACAAAGCAACAGTTCCGTTGAAGTTTGCTGGAACCTGCATTGCATATGGAGCGCCATCTGATGTAACACCAACGCATGACTGAATTGGGCTCTTGCCATCACACGCAGGTGCTGCATTAGCAACTGTTGGTGCTGTGACTAGAACTGTTGTGACAAGTGCTGTTACTGAAAGAAGCGAAAGTAATCTTACTTTTTTCATTAGTTAGGTAATCCCTTCGCTGGCATTGCAGGACGCTTGTATGTTGACTTAACAACTGGACCAGATCCTGAATCGGTTGTGTATGTAACATAAGTGCCACCGATTGGAGCAAGATCACCTGTTGGTGCGTACTTTCCAACCCAGTATCCGGTTAGACCAACATGGCTTGTCTTTGAGTAGCCAACTGGAACCAAAGCAGAGCTTGCAAATGTTGCACCCTTGCTATCGATCGCTGCCATCAAAGACTTACGTGTTGGATTTTGACCCGCAGCCTTAATGGCTTGCGCTGTCATAAATGCTGTGTTCATACCTAGCAGAACGTTTAGATCAAATGCTGATCCAGGTACTGCCTTGGCATAGATATCTGAGAAGAACTTGACGTACTCATCCTTCATATCTGTAGTTGCTGGAACTGGTGAGAAACCAATTGCGTTGTATAGAACGCCTGCTGGAACTCCAGTTAGCTTGATTGTTGTGGCATCTCCACCAACTGAGCCAAGCATCCACTGTGGTGCGTACTTCAACTGCGCTGCAACGCCAAGCATTGCAGAAGTTGCACTTGAAACACCAAAAAGAATTACTACGTCTGCTTCAGCAGCCTTGAACTTTGTGATCCAACCTGCAGCTGCTGCTGCATTCTGTGAACCTGATGCATATGGGACCTTGACAGCGAAGTTAACTCCGGCAGTCTTGAAGCCTGCAAGTGCATCTACTCCGAAGTCGTCATCCTGGTAGAGAAGACCAATCTTCTTACCAGCAAAATTTTCCTTGATGTACTCACCCATGATTTTTGCTTCCATGATGTATGAAGGCAAAACTGTGTAAGTAGTTGGGTACTTCGTGACATCTGCAAATCCACTAAATCCTGTGTTAATAAACAACACTGGGACGCCGCGACGGGCTGGGTTAACCGATGTGGCAACTGCCTTAACGTTTGCAGTTCCAAGAGGTGCCATAAGAGCCATGACCTTGTCCTTCAGGATAAGTTCATTTGTCTTTGCAACCGCTTCAGTTGGGACGTAACGATCATCCTTAACAACGAGGGTTATCTTGCGGCCGTTGATTCCACCATTTGCATTGAGGTAATCAAAGTATGCCTTTGCTGCACCTGGAATCTTGTTGTAACCAAGTGATGCTGTACCTGTCATTGGCAGAGTCATACCCAATTTGATTTGAGTAGAGGTAACGCCAACTTCTGCCGCTTGTGCCGGAAGAGCTGTTGCAGCTAATCCAACGACGGCCAGTACCGCTGAAGCTGTAATCAGCTTGCGACGGTTCATTGCTTTCATGTGTTTCCTTCCATCGAGGGTTGTTACGAGGGTTACTGCTTTACTGCTTGTACTTCTTAGTGCTTGTCATTCTTTTTAGAGCCAGCGTGTGCTGCTTCGTGCTTTGCTTTGCGAGCGCGATGTTGTTCAACAGGACCGTTTGGAACAAACAGAACTGTCAGAATCAACAACCCACTAACAATCAAACCTGGCAGATTTGTAGTAACACTCTCAGAGCTACCGAGGCGGTGCGCGACCACATCGGCGATCTCTGGGATGGCTACTAAAACCACTGCCCCAATAATGACGCCTCCGAGGGTAGTTATGCCAGCGAGAACAGCGCCTGTCAGCAGGGAAAATGAGAGGGTAAGCGGGAATGCGCTCGGGGAAACGGTACCTATGGTCATGGCAAGCAGCGCTCCAGCCAAACCAGCGATTCCTGCGCTTACAGTGAAGGCTAAGACCTTAGAGCGGGCTGTGTTGATCCCGGCCAACTGAGCTGCGACCTCATTGCCCCTGCCAGCTCTCCATGAACGACCATAGGCAGAGTTCAAAATATTTCTAACACTCCACATAGAAATCAGTGCGGCGAGTGCTGCAATCCAGAAGAACCATTTGTATTGAGTGAACTCTTCACCTAATGCAAGTGGAGGAAATCCGACATCAAATGCTAGGCCTTGTTCTCCGCCGAGAATTGAAAATTGATTAGCAAGTGATGGGAGCCCAATTGCAAGTGCCAACGTTGTGCCCGCTAAATATGGACCAGATAAGCGGGCTGCTGCTGCGCCCAATAGCGAACCACCTACTGCAGCGGCTAATACTGCTGCAACAAAACACAAAATAATTGGAACATTAAATTCAACTCGAAGCACAGCTGCTGCATAGGCACCAACAGCCATTAGCGCACCATGTCCCAATGAGACCTGACCTGAATATCCGGTAAGTAAAATAATTGAAGAGATCGCAATTACATACACTGCAATTGAAGCTCCTTGGTAAACCCGAAGCTCGTCCACAAATCCGCTGAGAAAGTAAAGAACAACTCCACCGAGAATAAAGAGTGGAATATGTGTGCTCTCCTTTTTGCTCTTATGCACGTCGACCCGCCTTTACTCCAATAATGCCTTGAGGGCGAATAAACAAAACAAGTAACAAAATAACAAAGGGTGCGATAAAGAAAAGCCCACTACTTACATACATCAGTACAAATGAGATTGCGATTCCGAGGAACAACCCGCCAAGCACTGCTCCAAGCAGACTGTCGAGGCCGCCAATAACTGCTGCGATAAACCCTGAAACAAGAAGCAATAAGAACTCAATTGAATCTGGTGAAAAATTTCCGTTTCCATTTACCGTTTGGAATAGTCCTGCAACCGCACCTGCCACACCCGCCAAAGCCCAACCAAGGGTGCGAACCGCATCAACTCTTACGCCTGAAAGTCGTGCAATTTCCGGTGCGTGCGCAGATGCTCGCAGCGCTAACCCAAGGTTAGTTTTTTGGAAGAGAGTTGTGAGAAGAATGAGTAAAACAACGACGACGACAAGTATTAAGAGCTTTAACGGTGAGAAAACTAAAGTTGATCCGTTGATCGTAAATCCATTATTAGAAATTGGTGGAACGATACGTAGATCCTGTCCGCCCCAAATCATGCTAATAACCGAACGAATAACTCCGAGTAATCCAAGTGTTGCAATAATTGGGGCAACACCTGCAATAGGACCAGAGGATGCGTGCTTGACTAACAGTCGCATTAAAACTAGCTCGACAAGTGCTGCAAATAACGCCCCACCAATCATTGCAACAGGCAGAGCGACCCAAAATGAACCAAGTCTAGAAACCGCTTCATACCCAAAGTAGGTTGATAAAAGCGCCATACCAGCTTGGGCGAAGTTAACTACTCGCGTACTGCGCCATACCAAAACAAAAGCAATTGCCATCAACGCGTAAATCGATCCGGCAGTTATTCCAATCAATAGAGTATTGAGTAGTTGCATGACTAATACCCCAAATATGCAGCGCGCACTGCAGGGTCTTGGATCAACGCTTGTGCGTGATCGACGGCAACAACTTTTCCTAAATTCAACACAATTCCAAGGTCTGCAATCTTTAGCGCACCCATCGCATTTTGCTCAACAAGCAAAACAGTTAATCTCATTTGAGTCGTCAAATCTCTAATTGTTTGAAAGATTTGCTCAACAACAAGTGGGGCCAATCCCAAAGATGGCTCATCAAGAAGAAGAAGCTTTGGTTTTGACATGATCGCTCTGCCAATTGCCAGCATCTGACGCTCTCCGCCCGACAAGGTGTCAGATCGTTGCGTGATGCGCTCTCCTAAGCGAGGAAAAATGTTAACTACTTGATCGATAGACTCTTTCATCTCTTTGCCATCTTTGCGCCAGATAGCACCGAGCTCAAGATTTTCTCGAACAGTTAACTCAGGGATCACTGATTTACCTTCTGAGACATGAGAAATACCCTTGCGGACTAATTTTTCAGGTTTTTCTCCTGTAATTGTTTCGCCCATCCAATTAACCACACCATTGGTTGGCTTATTGAGACCTGACAAAGCGCGAAGTAAAGTCGTCTTTCCTGCGCCATTAGCGCCAATAATTGCAGCAAGCTTTCCGGTTGGAACAGCCAGTGAAACTTGATTGACTGCGCAGATCGCACCATGGTGGACGGTTAAGTTAGAGACATTAAGCGACATGGTTGCTACCTGTACCTAAATACGCTGCCATTACTGCTGGATCACGACGCACAGTTTCTGCATCACCACTAGCAATTACTTCACCAAAGTTAAGAACGTAGAGTTTGCTACATACCGACATGACAACATCCATGTGGTGCTCCACAAGCAGTACTGACATATCAACACTCAAATTCTTAATCAATTGGTTCATCCACTCAATATCTTGAGATCCCAAACCACCAGCAGGTTCATCCAGCATCAAAATTGTTGGTTCACTAACAAGGGCACGAGCGATAGCAACTCGCTTTGTATCAGGATAAGACAAGGTGTCTGCGCGACGATGAGCAATACCACCTGCATATACACGTTCTAATGCAACTCGTGCCTTATCTCTGATCTGATTTTCATCTTTTCTATTTCTTCCAAAGGCTGCTGAAATCAATCCAGTCTGCGATAAATGCTGCGCACCAACCATGACATTTTCTAAAACCGTTAAGTCACCAAATAAGCCAACACCTTGCAGCGTGCGCGCAATTCCTAAATCAACTAGTTCATAAGGTTTAGGAAAGTCGCTCTTCTTTCCGTTTAGGTGAAATTCACCAGAATCTGGAGTTACCAATCCACACAGCGCATTAAATAAAGTTGTCTTGCCGGCACCATTGGGTCCAATTAATCCAACAACCTCGTTTTTACCAACTTCAAGATAAACATCGTTGAGAGCCCGAAGACCGCCAAAAGAGACATTAACTCTCTCGACGTGCAGCGCTGCATTATGAGTAGACATGAGGTGCGTAGATTCTAGGCACACGAGGTCCGATTCGTGTGACGATTTCGTAATTAATTGATAACGATCCTGCACCCCAGTCATCGGCTGTGTACTCACCATGCGAGCCATCACCGAAAATAATCACCCAATCCCCAGAAACCGCTGTTGAATCAGCACCTAAATCAACCACAAATTGGTCCATAGAAACCCGGCCGATAATCGGTGCTTTCTTGCCGTTGATAAACACTCCTGCATCTTTTGCGATGCGTGGAATTCCATCGGCATAACCCATGGCAACCACACCTAACTTAGTCTGCGTTGTCGTATGAGCTGTTGCACCATAACCAACTGCAGCACCCGCTGGAACGCTCTTAACTAAATGCAACTTGGCTCGCAGCTGCATTACCGGCTTTAGCGAAAGTTGGCTGCTACTGCCAAGTGTTGAAACATCTGGAGACAGTCCATACAGAGAAATACCTGCTCGGACTAAATTAAAGTGCGCCGAAGGATTCTTAAGAGTGGCTGCTGAATTTGAAAGATGTTTGATCGGTGGATTAATACCCACCTTTGCTAGATCTGCAACCATGGCGTTAAAACGTTGTAGCTGCTCATCATTTTGCTTTTCACCTGGTTCATCTGCTCTAGCAAAGTGTGAAAAGACTCCAACAACATTGACAGTAGAAAAATCCTGCAACAAAAACTCTTGCCATTCATCTAAAAACCCACCACGAGTCATGCCTGTGTCTAATTCAATATGAATACGAGGCTTGTTTGGTAGTTGAGCAATCTCTTTAAATGCAGCTATAGATGAAACTGCAACATCAATATCATGGTCAACGGCAGATTTAAAATCAGCACCCGGTGACACTAGCCACGCCAGAATAGGAATCCGAACACCATGAGTTCTAAGAGTGATCGCCTCTTCTAGTAATGCAACACCAAGCCAATCAGCACCAGCTTTTTCTGCAGAAAGACCAACGCCTAATAATCCATGCCCATAAGCATCTGCTTTAACTACAGCCATTAATGCAGTCTTACTGGTTGATTTTAGATGGGCGATATTGGATGCAAGATGTGCTGTATCAATTCGTGCTTCAGCGCGATTCATGTGCGCTCCACAATCACCATGGCAGATGCGATTCCTGCATCATGTGAGAGAGAAAGGTGCACATCAGCCCCATCAATCAGATCTGCTATCTCGCCTCGAAATAAAAAGACAGGCTTACCGCTCTCTAAATTAACAACCTCTGCCTCATGCCATGATAATCCTTTGCCAGCATTCAAAGCCTTTGCAAGGGCTTCTTTGGCAGCAAATCGCGCAGCAAGTGATGCGATTGGTTTACGTCTTTCAGCTTCAGTAAATAGCTTTTCTAAAAGTCCCGGTGTGCGCTCAAGGGATACCTTAAAACGATCGATGTCTACGACATCAATTCCGATCCCATCAATCATTGCAGAAGTCTAGTGCAACTGGCTTTTTGAGGGAACATACCTATCTATCGCAATGATGGTCACTAATAATGCGCTACCAACAAATAGCCCGCCTAATAAATCGCTAAACCAATGTGTATGGCGGATCAATGAAACTACACACACCGTCAAGCTAATTAACACAACCCCTGCACTTGCTAACCGACCTTGGTACCTATCAACCTTTGCATATCTATAGATCAAGTAAGCCAAAATACCCCACGATAAAACAGCGTTAGATGCATGTCCGCTTGGGTAGGACATCCCGCCAGCATGCAACAAATCAAATCCATCACGAGGCTTAGTTCTTCCCAACAAGAGCTTGACCGATCCAACAACCAAGTTAAGGGATAACAATGAAAGAAAAGCTAAATTAAGTGGGCGCCATGTTTTAAATTTATAAGCAATAAAGGCTGCTGCAAGAAGCAAAACAGTTGCTGTTAGCCCGCGCAGCCCTAGATCATCTAAGCGACGCAAAATGAAGCCAGCTAAACCTTCAAACTGTGGCTTTGGTTGACTATTAATTTCCTTGTCATAAGCAACTAGCGGTCCATAAGTATAAACTTGTTGAGTAACAAATAAGAATCCAGCAAATAACAAGATTGCCCAACGAAGTGCACGATCCATTTGTCTGCGACGACTTTGTGCCAATTCAATCATTATTCAACCGTTACAGATTTAGCCAGATTTCGAGGTTGATCAACATCATTGCCACGAACAACAGCCATTTCATATGCAAATACTTGCAGCGGAACTGTTGCTAACACTGGCTGGAAAAGTGCAGGTACGACTGGAATTCTGATTACATGTTCTGCACCTTCGACGTGTGCACCTTCTTCAGCAATTACGATTACACGAGCACCGCGTGCCTTAACCTCTTGAATGTTGCTGAGCATTTTTTCATCCAGAGCATGTTCATGTCCTGCAGGCAAAATGGCAATGACAGGAGTTCCTTTATCAATTAATGCAATTGGTCCATGCTTGAGCTCTCCCCCAGCAAAACCTTCGGCATGAATATATGCAAGCTCTTTTAACTTCAGCGCACCTTCGAGTGCAACTGGATAGCCAATGTTTCTACCTAAGAATAAAACAGTATTGTTCTCTGCAAATATTCGTGTGAGCGCGCGTAGCGGCTCAACTGTTTCAAGAATTTGTTCAATCTTTCCTGGCAATTCAAGGAGTTCTTTATAGAGATCTCGTACTTCAGTGTCCTTTAGTGAACCATTGACCTGAGCAAGATGCAGTCCAATCAAGTAGACCGCAATCATCTGAGTCAGCAATGCCTTAGTTGAAGCAACAGCGATTTCAGGACCAGCATGGGTATATAACACAGCATCTGACTCGCGAGGAATCGTTGAGCTATTGGTATTGCAGATTGCCAAGACTCGGCCTCCGGCAGCCTTTGCGTGGCGAACTGCCATCAAAGTATCCATAGTTTCACCTGATTGCGAGATCGCAATAATTAAAGTGCTGGGATCAATAATTGGATCGCGATATCTAAACTCACTTGCAATCTCAAATTCAACTGGAATCTTTGCCCACTTTTCAATTGCATACTTTGCAACCATGCCTGCGTGATAAGCCGTGCCACATGCAATAACAGTGATCTTCTTCAATGATCTGATCTCATCATGACTCATATGCAGTTCATCAAGCAGAATCTGATTGTTATCACTCAAGCGACCGATCAAAGTATCTGCAACAGCCTTTGGCTGTTCAAATATCTCCTTCAACATGAAGTGGGCAAATCCGCCCTTTTGCGCAGCACTTGCATCCCACGAAATCTCATACTCTTTAGCTTTAACAGCTTTGCCATCAAGACCAGTTATTTCAACAGAGGTTGGAGTCATTGTGACAATCTCGTCTTGCCCTAATTCAATTGCATGCTTGGTGTACTCGATAAAGGCGGCAACATCAGATGCCATGAAGTTTTCACCCTTGCCAACTCCAACAACTAAAGGAGAGTTACGGCGAACACCCACAACTACATCTGGCTGATCGGCATGGATTGCAAGCAATGTAAATGAGCCGCGAAGAGCCTTAACTGCATCTCGCATTGCTGCGGTCAAGTCACCTTTATGTTCCTTGCGAAGATCGCTGAGTAAATGAGCAACAGATTCTGTATCTGTTTCAGAGGAAAATTTGTGACCCTTTGCTTCTAACTGTGCGCGAAGCTCAGTGTAGTTTTCAATAATTCCATTGTGAATAACAGCAAGTTTTTCATCGTTGTCTA
>JBIILL010000126.1:0-2897 GCA_044232665.1 Candidatus Planktophila sp.
ATTTGATTCTCGAGCAGCGGTTGCAAACTTAACTAGATCTGGGGACTGTCCGCTTTGGGAAATAGCGACAATCAAAGTGTTTGAGTACTTAAGTTTTGAGCCATATACAGTCACAGAAGATGGTGAAGTCAGTCCAACTGGTAACCCGATCTGGGTTTCAATTAAATACTTCAAATAATGTGCGGCGTTATCTGATGTTCCACGAGCCAGAATTAAAACAGATTTAATGTCCTGTTCGATCAAGAGATTCTTTACAGCCTCAAAGGCATCTTTCTTATCTAAGATCGCCTTAAAAACCTTTGGGGTTTCAGCAATTTCAGAAGCCATAATCGCGCCTAAGTTGCTCATGGCCTTATCTTCCCACATCCATTCAAGTAACCTTGGCTCCATGGCAAGAAAAGAAGTGTTGGCAGTAGATCTAGGTCAATCAGGCTCTCGCTTTAAACAGGGTGACCTATTAATTACCAGTGATCGTGGCAAGGTTGCCGGAGAAAATCCTTTGCCCGCTTTGCGCGCAGTTTTTGAATCTACTCAAAAGCTCTCAGCCGATGTAGTTGCACTCTCGTGTACTGGTTTTTATGGTGTGGTTTCAGAGCCTGAAAAATACTTACAACTTTGCCAAGAGTTCTTTGGTGCCACAGAAGTTGCTGTCATCGATGATGGATTAGCTGGCTTTGTTGGTGCATTGAACGGTCGAAATGGTGTTGTGCTCTCTGTTGGTGGAGGTGTTGTTGCCATCGGTGGATTAAATGGCCACTACGCACATCGTGATGGACTAGGTAACACCTTCGGTGACGAAGGAAGTGGTTTCTGGTTAGGCAAATTAGCCATTACTAAAGCCTTATCTCTTCGACAAGGCCGAGGCGATGATCCTGAGATGGTTGATTACTTTGCAGATGAAATAGCCCAATACTTTGCTTTAGAGATTAGAAACAGTGTTGATGCCGTAAACCTGGCAACCAGGACTGCGAAAAAGGTTTTAGATGCCGCAGATGCTGGTGTTTCAACAGCAACTGCAATTGTTGATGAAGGTGCATTTTTGTTGGCACAATCGGCGGTTGCTGCTTGGTATGGATGTGGTGGCACAAAGGCTGATTCACCAGAGATTGTTATCCAAGGTGGTCCTGTACGTAACTCTTCTTATTCAACGAAAATCGCGTTAGAAATTAATGCAAAGCTGCCTAATGCCGTTGTTGTGAAATCAGCTGGAGATAATCTTGATGGTGCTACCTGGATTGCAAAGAACATGCGCCAGGACGCACCTCCCCTACTCCTTTGGGCGGCGCTTTAATTCAGTGATCGGGTTCCACTCTTTAAGTGGTGTGCGAGTTCTTTTTGGTGAAAGCATTAAAGCTAATAGCACCCAGTAGGTTCCGATGTAGCCCAACAAAATCCACGGCAGAACTCTTCTCCCGAAGATATAGGCGCATAGGCCTGCAAAGAGTCCGAAGAACAGATGCTTTAAATCAAATGCGAGCATGGGCAAATCGTACTAAGCCAATCTTAAAGAAGACCGTATTCACCAGCTTTTGCCGTTAATTCTTCTCGCACAGAAGGGTGAGCCGCGTTTTTAATGATGTTGATCGCCTGATCTGTTTGGCTGTGGCCAAAGCAGGCAGCAACCCCTTGTTCTGTAACAACGTATGAGTGCTGAAAGTGTGTGACATTTGCTTGCAGCCTTGGCACGATCGTTGAAACGTTAGCTTTTGGATGCCAGGAAGGCAGTGCCACAAATGATTGACCTCCGCGGCTATGGAGTGCTCCAACAATGAAATCTGTTGATCCACCAAAGCCGCTATAGATTGTGCCGCGCACATGGCTGGCATTTGCTTGATCAAAAAGGTCTACCTCTAGCGCACTATTAATCGATGTCATCTTTGCTTGACGCGCAATCTGGCTCGGATCATTTGTTCGCTCTGTCCGAAGCATGCGCACCTTTTTATTCAAATCTAGCCATTGATATAACTCTTGGCTGCCAAAGATAAAGGATGCGGTAATGAGAATCTCATCATCTAATGTTCCAGCTTTTGATAGCTCTAAGACTCCATCTGAAAACATTTCAGTCCAAATACGCAATCCCTTGCGTTCTTTAAGAGCCAGCAGAACAGCATCTGGCACACCACCAATACCTAGTTGAAGTGTTGAATTATCTTCAACTAGCGCTGCAATCCGACTGCCGATTTCAGCCTGCACATCTGTTATCTGTGTTAGTGGCTTTTCTTGGAGTGGTTCATCAACTTCTACAAGGTAGTCAATCTCGCTGTCATAGATCTGTGCATCGCCATAGGTATAGGGCATTTGTTTGTTGGATTGGGCAATAACTAATCCCCCGTGAGCACGTGCTGTTTCAATTGCTCTTGGCAAAATATTGACTTCAGTGCCAAGGCTTACGGTGTCAAAGCGTTGCTGGGATGTGTGAATAAAAACTACATCTGGGCGATAGAAGTTGCGGATCAATACAGGTAGCAATGAAAGCCGTGATGGGATGTATTCAAGTCGAGGGTTATTTCGCATTGCAGGTCCCACAAAGGCTGTCTCATATGTGACACCTTCTCGATTTGGAATGCCATCACCATGAGCGTTTAGCATGTGTAATTTGAATTCTGGTATCACTTCATTGGCAATTGCAAGCAATGTGCGAGGAGTTGAGAAGTTACCAGAAGCAATAATGCGCGGATTGCTCGGCAGATTAGCGAGAATGCTCTTTAACTGTTCTGTATTGATTACTCGCATGTAAACAATCTACTCTCTGATGCAAAACAAAAATCTCTCTTCTCACGCAATCGCTGTGTGAGAAGAGAGATATCAGTGGTAGCCCCGAAGGGATTCGAACCCTCGTAGCTGACTTGAGAAGCCAGAGTCCTAGGCCGCTAGACGACGGGGCCACGATCCCTTTG
>JBIILL010000047.1:0-8780 GCA_044232665.1 Candidatus Planktophila sp.
TAGATCCGTAGGTCTGGTAAAAGAGATCCTTAATGCTTGTCACTCCTTGTGCCTGACCTACAACTCCACCCCAAGTAATCGTTTGGTAGCCAAGTTTCATTTTCTTACCTCCTGTGAACGTGTGCTAAACTTATGCCTTAAAAAACATAAGTCAATACCATTTTGGACTAAGTTTTGAAAATTTATACAAATGTTATAAACTTCCTCACCTAAGATTGAACGCTCCGGTGATACTGTTCAGAACGCGACACCGGGGAAAGGGAGGGAAATGGCACGTCAACAGGCCTCAACGACCTTTGATCTTGATTCTGACGGCGCACAGTGCCTGGCGCAAGTAATCACTTTTGTGCGTAAGGCCCGGTCAGTAACCCGCCCCGAAATTGCGACATCTACGGGCCTTTCCCGCACATTGGCGACAAAGTACATCGATGTGGCCCTTGAGCTAAACCTCCTTCAAAATGGTGAAGTAGGGCAATCCACTGGCGGCAGAGCGCCCAGACTCGTTAACTTTAATTCCAATGCTGGCGCAATTTTGGTCGCCGAATTAGGGGCCACTGGATTTAATGTCGCGGCTTCTGATCTCAATGGAAATTTATTGGGTACGACATTCACAAATGTCCAAATTTCTGATGGGCCTGATGCTGTTTTGACTCTTGTAGAAAATTCATTTGACGATTTAGTCGTGAGTCTAAAAATTAAGAACCTGTGGGGCATCGGCATCGGCGTGCCCGGTCCTGTTGAATTTGCTACTGGGCTACCTATTTCACCGCCGATAATGCCTGGGTGGGATAAATTCCCTGTACGGGAGCGTTTTTCAACTAGATACAAGGTCCCTGTGTGGGTTGATAACGATGTTAATTTGATGGCACTTGGTGAGCATGCGCTCCGCAATGACCCAATTACAAATGAGCTCATCTTTGTGAAGATCGGAAGCGGAATTGGAGCTGGGATCTTGACGCACGGCCAACTGCACCGCGGTGCGCAAGGCTGTGCTGGCGACATCGGTCATATTGCTCTTCCTTCCAACGATAACGTGCAATGTCGATGTGGAAATTTAGGATGTTTAGAAGCCGTATCGGGTGGATTGGCTTTGGTTCGTGATGCTGAAGTCGCTTCAAGTAATAATAAAAGCGATTACCTCGGAGTTCGAAAGAAGGCAAAGCATCGTATTGGAGTACAAGATGTCATAGAGGGTTCAAATAATGGTGACAGGTGGTGCGTTGAGAGAGTTGTAAAAGTAGGTTCCGACTTAGGAAGTGTTCTTGCAACTCTTGTTAACTTCCATAATCCATCACTAATTGTGCTTGGGGGCAGCGTCTCGGCTGCTGGAGATAAGTTGTTGGCCTCAATTCGGGAGACAGTACTTAGTCGGTCATTGCCACTTGCTACACGGGATTTACAGATTCGAATCACTGATTTTCCAATTGAATCTGGACTAGTAGGTGCGGTTGAGATGGTGATTAATGAATTATTTTCTTCTAAAAATCTTCGTAAGTGGGTTGCCGTTGGTCGACCAAGTCAAAGCTCAATTCATATATAAATCAAGATCATTATTAATTTTCGACTTCACAACACAAAACTAGCTATTAGTTGGAATAGCTCGCAACGCTGCAATTAATGTCGTTCCAGCTAATGCTGTCAAAGGAATTGCCACAAACCAAAGGTGAGCTTCAACTTGATAAGAAGCAACACCGAGCGCAATCAAATTAGCAAGCACTGCCGGTGATCGGCCAAAGTACTTTCCGCGGCGATAGCCCATGGCTGAGGCTGCCAATCCAGCACCGCCAAGTAATGCAAAGAGCAGCACACCCAAAAAAGGAAGCAGTTCAAAAGAGTCAGTTGTAAAGGTGAGCACGACAAGCCAAAGGGCAAGTAATACGACCACTCCTGCCTCAACAAAGAGTAGGGATGCCACTAGTGCGCGTGCCTTAGCAGCTTTGGCAGGATCTTGACTCATACGAGGAGATTAACTTAAGTGAGGACTCAATGCTCTTTTCACATGATGGAATTCATGATTCTCAAACTCATTTGGCGTCTCCATCATACTTTTATGACCAATTGCGCCGTGAAATTTCATTAGCAACCCGCACCGATAAACCGATTGCGTTGATAAAAATCCTCTTCGATAACCCTGACTCTGATCAGGTTCGCGCAGCTGATATCTTGCATTTTTCCTATGAACTCACACAACTAACAAGACAAGAAGATTGCATAGGCAGGCTCGGGGTCAATGAAGTTGTCATCATCGTTCGTGATGGGCGCAGAAACGCTGAACTCTTTGTAAAACGGCTCCTTGAAGCCACTTCACTGACGGTTAACCACACCCTACATATCAGGATTGCAACCGTTTACGCGCGTAACAATGAGGACGCACTCAAGCTGCTAGATAGATTGGATCGTGCTGAATTAGTTACTAGTTGAGAATTAATTAGTAACAGTTACACGATTAATTGCAATAGTTTGCCTTGGTGGGCCATCAGCGCCACCACCCTTGACTCCAGCCTTTGCAATTGCTTTCACAATATCTAAACCTTCTGTAATCGTTCCCCAAATTGTGTAGTTAGCGCCAAGAGTTGTGTCTGCAAAAACTAAGAAGAACTGACTTCCATTTGTTCCTGGACCTGAGTTAGCCATTGCAACTGTTCCGGCTGGATAATTATTGACAGTTGCAGTGGGTAGATTTTCATCGCCATAGGTGAAGCTAGGTCCACCACTTCCTGTTGCAGTTGGATCTCCACATTGCAACACATATAACCCCTGTGTAGTTAAACGGTGACACAAAGAGTTATCGAAGTATCCACGCTTAGCTAAAGTAGATAGCTGTGTAATCGTAATCGGAGCTTTTGCGCCAACTGTTGTAACAACAATATTTCCGCAATTTGTCTCAAAGGTAAATGTACGAGCTAATTTCTTAGGAAGTTTTTGAGCCGGAGCTACATCTTTAGGAGCATGTCCAGCAGCTTTAGTTGGCTCACATTTAATAGCTGCAACCTTTACATTCTTTGCTGCTTTGCCTTTTGGTTCAGCAATTGCAGATGGAGATGCGAGAACTGAGATTGCAATAACTGCAACCAGTAAACGCTTCACGTGAACTCCCCTTGGCATGGCTAAATGGTAAATCTAAATCCTGTGAAAACCCTTAAATTATTCCCATTCAATGGTGCCAGGTGGCTTGCTTGTTACATCCAAGACCACGCGATTGACCTCACGGACCTCGTTGGTTATGCGGGTAGAGATTTTCTCAAGAACTTCATAGGGAACTCTTGACCAATCGGCAGTCATGGCATCTTCAGATGAGACGGGGCGCAACACGATTGGGTGGCCATATGTGCGCCCATCGCCCTGAACGCCAACGCTGCGGACATCTGCCAGCAGCACAACTGGACACTGCCAAATGTCACGCTCTAATCCAGCGGCCTTTAGCTCTTCCCTCGCAATCGCATCTGCTTCACGCAAAAGATCTAGCCGCTCTTGTGTCACTGAACCAACAATTCTAATTCCAAGTCCAGGACCAGGAAAAGGTTGGCGCCAGACAATCTCTTCTGGCAATCCAAGTTCTAAACCAACTTGGCGAACTTCATCTTTAAATAATGTGCGAAGTGGTTCAACTAATGTGAACTGCAAATCATCAGGTAATCCACCAACATTGTGGTGGGACTTTATGTTTGCTGTGCCGGTTCCGCCGCCCGATTCAACAACATCTGGATACAAAGTTCCTTGCACTAAAAACTCAACATCTCCCCCAGCTGCAATATCACGAGCTGCTGCTTCGAATGATCTAATAAATTCGCGGCCAATAATCTTTCGCTTCTCTTCAGGATCTGTCACATCTTTCAGGGCACTTAAGAATTGATCTTTGGCATGAATTACAACTAATTGCACGCCAGTTGAAGCAACAAAGTCGCGCTCTACTTGTTCTGCTTCTCCCTTGCGCAATAATCCATGATCAACAAAAACACATGTCAGTTGGTTTCCAACCGCTTTTTGAATAATTGCTGCAGCAACCGCTGAATCAACACCACCTGATAGTCCGCAGATGACTTTCTTGTTACCAATTACCTGCTTGGCTTTTGCTATCTCTGTCTCTGCAATATTTGCAGTTGTCCACGTTGCATCGCATTTGGCAATATTGACTAGCCAGTTGCGCAAGATTGCTTGGCCGTGCTCGCTATGTAGAACCTCTGGATGAAACTGCACGCCCGCAAGCTTTCCGCTCGCATCTTCAAAAGCTGCTATCGGCGTATCCCCCGTTACAGCGCACACGGTAAATCCTGCAGGCGCTTGTGTTACCGCATCCCCATGTGACATCCAAACTTTTTGCTGTGCTGGCAATCCTGTAAAAATCTTTGAGCTTGGCTGAACAGTTGTTTCGGTACGACCAAACTCTGATTTACCGGTTTGGCTTACAACGCCACCAAGTGCTGCAGCCATTGCTTGAAAACCATAACAAATTCCAAAGACTGGAATCCCTAGTGCAAAAATTGCGGCATCAACTTTTGGTGCATTTTCTGCATACACACTTGATGGCCCACCAGACAAAATAATTGCACTGGGATTTTTTGCTGTAACTTCAGCAGCTGTTATCGATGATGGAACAATTTCGGAGAAGACATGAGCTTCGCGGACTCGACGTGCAATTAACTGCGCGTACTGAGCACCAAAATCAACAACTAGGACTCCACGCGTTTCAGCCACGATGAATAAGAACCTCTACGCGCTGGAACTCCTTCACATCTGAATAACCACATGTTGCCATTGCACGACGTAGCGCACCAAACAAGTTCATTGAGCCATCTGATGTGTGTGATGGTCCAAGCAAAATCTCTTCAAGTGTTCCTACAGTTCCAACATTGACACGCTCACCACGTGGCAATACTGGGTGATGTGCTTCTGATCCCCAGTGCCAACCAAGACCTGGTGCTTCAATCGCCTTTGCAAGTGGAGATCCCATCATGACCGCATCGGCCCCGCATGCAATTGCCTTTGCAATATCGCCACTTCGACCAACTGCGCCATCTGCAATCACATGAACATAGCGTCCACCAGACTCATCAAGGTATTCACGGCGCGCAGAAGCAACTTCAGCAACTGCAGATGCCATAGGCACTTCAACACCCAAAACCTTGCGAGTCGTGTGCGTAGCACCTCCACCAAAGCCAACCAATACTCCTGCAGCACCTGCGCGCATTAAGTGAAGTGCAGCAGTCGATGTGGCAACTCCGCCAACAATTACTGGCACATCTAACTCATAAATAAACTTTTTCAGGTTGAGCGCTTCTCCTTCAGGTGCAACATGTTCTGCTGAAACAGTTGTTCCGCGGATTACAAATATGTCCACGCCAGCTGCAATTACCGCCTTGTGAAACTCTGCTGTGCGAGCAGGTGATAGAGATGCTGCAACGGTCACACCCGCATCACGAATCTGCTGAATACGCTCTTTGATTAACTCTGGTCGAATTGGTGCGTTATAAATTTCCTGCATGCGCTTAGTTGCATGCTTATCTGGCATTGAAGCAATTTCACCCAGTGGAATACGTGGATCCTCATAACGAGTCCACAATCCTTCAAGGTTGAGAACACCGAGTCCGCCAAGCTTGCCAATAGCAATTGCTGTTTCAGGTGAAACAACAGAATCCATTGGCGCAGCCATCATGGGTAGTTCAAATTTGTAAGCATCGATCTGCCATGTTGTTGAGACATTTTCAGGATCACGTGTGCGACGACTTGGCACAATTGCGATGTCATCAAAAGAGTAGGCGGTGCGAGCACGCTTTCCAGGTGCGATTTCGATGTTATTCATTAGCGGCCCTTCTTCTGGTAATTAGGAGCATCAGCAACATGTGCCACATCATGTGGGTGGCTTTCCTGTAACCCGGCTGCTGTAATTTGAATCAAACGTCCTTCGCGGCGCAAAGTTTCAATATCTGGCGCGCCGGCATATCCCATTCCTGATCGCAGTCCGCCCACTAGTTGGTGAACAACTTCTGCCACTGATCCACGGAATGCAACCTTGCCTTCAATGCCTTCTGGGACAAGTTTGTCTTCAGAGAGAACATCATCCTGCATATAACGATCCTTCGAATAAGACTTTTGCTCACCGCGAGATTGCATCGCACCCAGTGAACCCATGCCGCGATAAGCCTTGTATTTAATTCCGTTGATTTCAATTAACTCGCCAGGAGATTCTTCACATCCTGCAAGGAGTGAACCAAGCATTACAGAATTTGCTCCTGCAACTAATGCTTTAACGATGTCACCTGAATACTGCAAGCCACCATCTGCGATTAATGGGATACCGGCTTTGTTACATGCCTTTGATGCTTCAAGAATTGCCGTTACTTGTGGAACACCAACACCTGCAACAACTCGGGTTGTGCAAATTGATCCGGGACCAACGCCAACTTTTACAGCATCTGCACCAGCATTAATAAGAGCTTGTGCACCCGCACGTGTTGCAATATTGCCACCAATGACTTCAGTGGTTTGAGAAAACTTCTTAATGCGTGCAATTGCATCTAATACTGCGCGGTGATGACCGTGCGCTGTGTCGACAACAACTACATCGACTCCTGCTTCAATCAAAGCTTGTGCGCGAGCAAATCCATCATCGCCAACTCCAACAGCGGCTCCTGCAAGTCCAACATTCTTAACTAATTTAACGTGAGTAACTTGAGCATCAATTGGAAGGTTGCGGTGAATGATTCCGATTCCGCCAGCTTTGGCCATGGCAATAGCCATTTCAGATTCTGTGACTGTGTCCATCGCTGAAGAAACAAGCGGAACTGCAATTGAAATATTGCGTGTTAGCTGAGTGAC
Organism: Candidatus Planktophila sp.; assembly: GCA_044232665.1. GTDB lineage: Bacteria > Actinomycetota > Actinomycetes > Nanopelagicales > Nanopelagicaceae > Planktophila. The sequence continues at coordinate 6,817 of JBIILL010000047.1, forward strand.
TGTGCTGACTTCTGAAGGAACAACATCTGAGGCATCTGGGAGTAAAAGAACATCGTCATAGGTCAGGCCAAGCATTGCGACCTTATCTGTATCGCTCACGCCGCCCCCTTGTGCATATCGAAGGCCAAAGTCTATCGGGGCTTTAGAGCCCTACAGCACCCTCAATCTCAGCACAGGCATGGGTTAAATCCTGCGCAACCACAACATCTGCACATGTTTCACGGTCCCAACCGGGTCCACCCACAATGACTCGAGGTGCTGGACGGACAACGGGAAGTTCATTGAAAAACTTTGGATCAGAGTTTTGTTCAAGTTGAGCCCACAGAAAGACTGCTGGTGGTGCTGCGCGTTTAACCATTCCTGAAATCGCTTCAAGAGGAGTTCTGGCTCCTAAGAAAAATGATTCAATTCCTTTTTCAGCTAAGGCGGCAGCTAATGCATGTAAGGCCAAGCAATGGAGCTCTTCACCGACGGATGCAAGTAACACAGGTTGGGCATTAACGGGATCCTTGATCTCCACAACACCTTCACGAAGCAATCTCTTGATGATCTCTGAAAGCATGTGCTCCACTTCAATTCCGGAGCCAGTCGCCGCCCACTCATCTCCTACTAAAAACAAAAGCGGGACAATGACTTCAGTCCATGAGGCAATTACGCCGTTCTCTGAAATATCTTTACGAAGCAAGGTTTCCACAAAATTCTTATCTAGGGATTTAGAAGCTCGATGTAATGAATCAACAACATCTTCTCTAACTTCAAAATCTTGGATTACATTTTCTACCGATACCGAACCTGAATGAGCCTTAGCCCTAACCGCTGCCTCTGCTGGAGCAACACCGCTGATAATTAAACGACGCATCAGTGTTAGTTGGGCAAGATCATTTGGACAGTAGCGGCGATGCTCACCCGCTTCATGGCTAGATGGCCCCAGGCCATATCGGCGATCCCAGGTGCGAAGGGTGGCTGGAGCTACGCCTATGCGGCGAGCAACGGCGGCTACCGTTAAAAGCTCTTCATCCATGGGGTAATCGTGGCGTGAAGTGGGCTAACTCACCACCTGAAAACACCTTTTGAACAACTTTCGACGCGTTGGCACTTGAACAACCTATGGCGCGGTTGTACAGTCACTCCATGGCTGAAACCTCACGTTTACCCCGCCCCGTTGCCGATGAATGGGAATGGCAGTACCAGGGTTCATGCCGCGAGCTTCCTTCTGAGATGTTTTTCCATCCAGATGGTGAACGAGGACCTCGTCGCCGCAATCGTGAAAACACCGCAAAGGCAATCTGCGCATCGTGCCCAGTAATTGCTGCATGCCGCACACACGCACTTGCAGTGCAAGAGCCGTATGGAATTTGGGGAGGCTTATCAGAAGATGATCGCCTCGCAATCATCGGAAAAGATATCAAGACCGATATTTCACACGCTTCATAGATTTCCCCCTCCTAGGGAGAAAAGAAAAAGCCCCGCAGATAACTCTGCGGGGCTTCTTTCTTTTTAATTAGTGAGAGTGTCCACCTGGGCCATGTGAATGTCCGTGTCCACCTGCAGCATCAGCTGCAGCTTGTTCTGCTGGCTTTTCATATACAACTGCTTCAGTTGTAATAAACATTGCAGCAATTGATGCAGCGTTAGCAAGTGCTGAACGAGTTACCTTAACTGGATCGATAACACCATCAGCTGCTAGATCGCCATACACATCTGTTGCAGCGTTGAAACCCTCGTTGTGCTTCATTGCGCGAACCTTTGCAACTACTACGTAGCCTTCAAGTCCAGCGTTCTCTGCGATCCAACGAAGTGGTTCATCACAAGCCTTGCGAACTAAACGAACACCGACAGCCTTGTCGCCTGTGAATCCAAGATCGCCTTCCAGGGCATCGGCTGCATGCACAAGTGCTGCGCCTCCACCAACAACGATTCCTTCTTCAACAGCGGCGCGAGTTGCAGAGATTGCATCCTCAAGA
>JBIILL010000048.1:0-8752 GCA_044232665.1 Candidatus Planktophila sp.
TACCGATTATGCAAAACATGAAACGGGTACTGATTAAGCGTCCGACTGAGATGAACTCTACCTCCTACCGCCCCGTATGCCTAAAGCGGGGGTAGACAGTTTTAGGCTCATGGGTGTGTAATTAAGGTGTTCACCAAGCAAAAGTGAAGCGTAAATGCCGCTGGGGAAGGTCGCATTAGGCGCATCTTGCTAGGAGAACCATGGAACGTTTAACCACGCCTTCAAACCGTCAGCAGGTTCGAGGTTTCTTAACCATTCATTCCGCCCCATCGGCATTGCGCCACCACATTGATTGGGCAATCCATGCAGTACTTGGCAATTGGGTACAGCTTGCATGGAGTCCTCAACCGTTAATGCCCGGCACATTTCGCACACAACTCGAGTTTCGTGGATCTCAAGGTGCTGCAGCAGAAATTGCTAGCGCGCTGCGCAGTTGGCATTACCTAAACTTTGAAGTGATCGAAGGAACTGAACTGGGCGGTGAACTATTTCGTTTCACGCCAGAGCTTGGGATTCACCGCGCAGTTGTTGACCAATCAGGTGCGGTTCTCGTTAATGAAAACCAATTGAGTGCAATTCTTGCAAACAGCTTTGATGAAGAATCCATCCGCGAAGGAGTCGCTGCCATGGTGGGAAATTCTTGGGAGAGCGAGCTAGATCGCTTCAGAAGTGTTGACCTTCAAGAACTTCCTCGTCTGCGTGCTATCTAGTTGATAAGATAAAGACATGACACAACTGAACGAAAATCCAATTATCACTGTTGAGCGCCGCAAAGCGGTAACCATCATTATTTCTGCTGTAATCCTTTCACTGGCACTCGGTGGTGGATTGATGAAAGTTGGATCTGGTTTTGCTTCACGCAGTAGCGATGGAATTACCGTTACTGGTTCTGCAAAGACAACAGCAACTGCAGATAACGCGGTGTGGACTTTAAGTGTCTCTCTCTCATCTCCAACAGTTGCAATGGCTGTTAAGAAAGTTGATGCTGATGTTGAAGCGCTTTCAAATTACCTCACACAAGGTGGAATCTCTGCCGATGGCTTAACTCTTGGAGCAGTATCAACATTTGCCAATGAGGAGTACAGCAACGGAAATGCAACAGGTCGCATTCTTTCCTATCGCGCCTCACGTGAAGTTACTGTTCGCTCAAAAGATGTTCAGTTGATTTCCAAGCTCAGCCAAGGAATTGGATCACTGCTTGCAACAGGTATTAACGCAAACAATTACGGTCCTCAGTACTACATTTCCAATCTGCCAGAGCTTCGCCCACAGTTGATGTCAGAGGCAATGAAGGATGCAAAGGTACGCGCCGAAGCATTAACTAAGGCTGTTGGTGGAAACATTGGATCACTTGTCAATGTAAAGGCTGGTCCAATTCAAATCACAACGCCAGATTCAACAATGACAGCTGATTACGGTGCCTATGACACCTCAACAATTGAAAAGACAGTTACTGCAACTGTTTCTGTAACCTTTAAAAGCTAAAGCGGAATATTTCCGTGGGAACCACGGCGATGAGGTGCGTCAGCAATAGTTTTTGCTAGCGCACTTCTTGTCTTTGCAGGGCTCAACATTTCATCTACTGCGCCAATTTCAATTGCTTTTGCAACTCCGCCTGAAACTCGCTCGTGCTCAGCGGCAAGCTCTAACTCCATTGATTCACGTTGTTCTGCTGGAATATCAGCCAACAAGCGACGATGGAGAACACGCACAGCAGCTACGGCGCCCATCACAGAAACCTCTGCATCGGGCCAAGCAAATACACGGGTTGCACCTAATGATTTTGAATTCATTGCAACGTAGGCACCGCCATAGGCACGGCGTGTAATTAACGTAACCCGGGGAATAACTGATTCACCGAATGCGTGCAATAATTTCGCACCTCTTCGTACTGCGCCTTCCCATTCTTGCCCAGCGCCCGGTAAGAAGCCTTGCACATCAGCAATAACAATTAGCGGAATACCAAAGGCATCACAGGTGCGCACAAATCGTGCAGCTTTTTCTCCTGCTGCAGCATCTAGAACTCCTGCTAGGTGTGCTGGATTGTTAGCTAGAACTCCGACTGTTGCACCACCCAGGCGACCCAAAATCGTTGTCATATTGGGAGCCCACATAGATAACAGCTCAAGATGTTCAGCATCCTTATCCAGAATTGCATCAACTAAGGGATGGACTTCATATGTGCGCACACTTAATTCAGGAACAAAAGCTGATAGATCAATATCTTCAACATTAGGATTCATAAATCCTTGATTGGCAAATAAGGCGGTCAAGACGCGAATATCTTCAATCGCTTCATCTTCACTTGCGGCAATAACGTGTGCAAGACCGCTGTTTTTCTTATGTGCTTCAGGGCCACCAAGAAGTGCCATATCAATATCTTCACCGGTAACACTTTTTACAACATCAGGGCCTGTAACAAAGATGCGGCCTTCAGGTGCTAAGACAACAACATCTGTTAGTGCAGGTCCGTATGCACCGCCGCCTGCAGTTGGCCCAAGAACTAAAGAGAGTTGTGGGATGCGACCACTTGCAGAAATCATGGACTGGAAAACTTCACCGAACGCGTCTAGGGATGCAACGCCATCACTTAATCGAGCACCCCCACTGTGCCAAATACCGATGATTGGTACCTGTGCGCCCATCGCAGCTTTGTAGGCAGAAACAATTACCTTAGATCCGTCCACACCAAGTGCGCCACTTTTGATTGTGGCATCGGATGCGAAAATAACAACTTTGTTGCCCTTTACAGTTGCTGTAACAGCAAGCATTCCGCAATCTGTGCGGGGGATTAGAAATTCAAACTTTCCATCATCTACCAAACGCGCAATCCGTGAAATCGGATCGCGTGGATCATTTGATGTAGGCGACATTTATAAGCTCTTAAAAGCCAATACAACGTTGTGTCCACCAAATCCAAAAGAATCATTCAGCGCTGCGATATCTCCTGCAGGTAAAGCACGTGGCTTATCGCGCACAACATCCACAGTCACTGCAGGATCTAAATCATCAATATTGATTGTTGGGGGAGCCATTCGATCTTGCAGCGCCTTAACTATAAATACAGATTCAATCGCACCAGCCCCACCTAGTAAGTGACCTGTCATTGACTTAGTTGCAGAAACTGCAACGTGATCAGCATCTTTACCGAGTGCTGCGCGAAGAGCATTTGCTTCTGCCACATCACCTGCAGGAGTAGAGGTCGCGTGAGCATTTAAATGCACAATATCTGCTGTTGTTAAATCAGCATCTCTTAATGCGAATCTAACTGCACGCTGCACACCAGCACCAGATGGGTCCGGTGCTGCAATATGGAAGCCATCTGATGACAAACCTTGTCCCGCAATTTCACAGTAAATCTTTGCTCCGCGTGCTTTAGCGTGCTCATACTCTTCTAGAACAAGAATTCCGCCGCCTTCGCCAAGTACAAATCCATCACGATTTAGGTCATATGGACGCGATGCACGGGCAGGATCATCATTGCGAGTAGACAATGCCTTCATTGCAGCAAAAGCTGCCATCGGCAGTGCGTGACATGCTGCTTCAACTCCGCCGCTAACAACAATGTCTGCGCGGTTATTGCGGATCATTTCAAATGCATAACCAATTGCTTCGGCACCAGATGCGCATGCGCTAACTGGTGTGTGGACTCCGGCTTGTGCCTGTAATTCAAGCCCAATGTTTGCAGCTGGTCCATTAGGCATCAGCATCGGCACAGTGTGGGGGCTAACTAACCGTGCACCTTTTCCATTCAAAATATCGTATTGCTCTAGAAGAGTAGTTACGCCACCAATTCCTGATGCGACTACAACGCCTAGGCGCTCCTTATCTATTTCAGGAGATCCTGCATCTTTCCAAGCCTCACGTGATGCGATCAATCCAAACTGCTCTGAACGATCTAGGCGTCTGATTTCAACGCGCTCCATTTGCTCACTTGGTTCAACTGCGACTCGCGCTGCGAAGGTCACTGGGATTGTTTGGGCCCAATCCTCAGTTAGAGATCGCACACCGCTTTTGCCAGCCAAAAGGCCAGCCCACGTTGTTGCTACATCTCCACCTAGAGGAGTGGTTGCACCAAGACCAGTTACAACAACGCGACGACGAGTCATTGTTTAAAAACTTACTTTGATGCGTTAACTATGAAATTGACTGCATCTCCAACAGTTACCAAATCTGTGACACTCTCATCAGGAATCTTTACTCCGAAACGCTCTTCAGCTGCAACTACAACCTCAACCATGCTAAGTGAGTCAACATCTAGATCGTCAGTGAAGTTCTTATCTAACTCAACTGATGCAGCAGGAATACCGGCTACTTCTTCAACGATTTCCTTAAGTCCTGCAAGTACATCTGCTTGTGCAAGTGCCATTGTCTTTATGTCCTCTTCTATATCGATCGGGTTCAAGGTGTTTATTGTGTATCAAGTGAGCTCTTACTTACGAGTATTGCACGCCCTAAGTGGCGTAAATCTCAATGAATTTTATGGCTTAGGCGGAAGTTCTACAACCTGTCCCGCATATACCAAACCTGCGCCATAGCCGATAAGCAGTGCCAATTTTCCATGCAATTCAGGATGCTCTTCTAAAATTCGATCCATCGCTAAAGGAATTGACGCAGCAGAAGTATTTCCGTTTGTGCGAATGTCATCTGCGATCAAAACAGAATCTGGAATCTTCATTTCCTTTGCCATGGTTTCGATGATACGAACATTAGCTTGATGTGGAATAAAGGCACCAAGTTCATCAACAGAAACTCCTGCTGCTTCGAGTGCCTTCAAACCAACTTTGCTCATTGAATAAACTGCCCAACGGAAAACAACTTGTCCTTGTTGAGAAATGTTTGGCCAACCAAGTTCGCCAACACCTTTGTCTGGATTTTTCTTAAAATCTAGAAATGACGGAGTCAAAGTAATTGCGTCACGAGAATCAGCATCCGATCCCCAAATAGTTTGCCCAATTCGAGGTTGGTCGCTCTGACCGATAACAACGGCGCCAGCACCATCTGCGAAAATAAAAGCAGTTGCCCGATCATCAGGATCCGTGTAGTCAGACAATTTCTCAACACCGATTACTAATACATTCTTCGATGTTCCTGAACGAACCAAGTCACTTCCCATGGCAACGCCATAGCAAAAGCCTGCACACGCTGCGCTGATATCAAAAGCTGCAGCTTTTGGATTGCCAAGTTCATTAATCAACTCAGTTGCCGCACTTGGCGCCTGAAATGGATATGAAATCGTAGAAAGAATGACTGTGTCGATATCTGCAATCGTTAACTTGGCACGCTTTAAGGCTATTTCACATGCCGCTTTTGCCATCGATATTACGGTTTCATCATCTCCTGCAAAGCGACGTGATTCAATTCCTGTGCGCTGCACAATCCATTCATCGGTTGAATCAATGCGATCTACGATCTCTGAGTTAGGGACCACACGCTTAGGGCGATATGTGCCGACAGACAAAATTCTGCTATTACCTACGGGTGCAACTGTGATGCTCATGCGTGCCTTCCTACAAACTCTCGTGCTGCATCTAAATCATCTGCACTCTTCAAAGCAAAGGTTTCAATTTCACTAGCTGCGCGCTTGAGTAAGCCAACCAGAGTTCCAGCCGGTGGTAGTTCAATGACACCCGTAACACCGAGTGATTTCAAAGTCTCCATGCATAAATCCCAGCGGACTGAGTTAGCGATCTGATCAACAATTCTATTGAGCACTTCTGCGCCATCTCTTACTACCTGTCCATCCTTATTTGAAATAACCTGAATCACAACAGGATGAGTCGGCACGGTTGTGGCTAAAGCACGAAGTGGTTCCACAGCCGGTTGCATGAACTGCGTGTGAAAGGCACCAGCAACAGCTAACGCTCTGACTCGAGCACCTGCTGGGGGATTCTCGTTTAATGATCCAAGTGCTTGTAGATCTCCAGCGGCAACAATTTGTCCAGCACCATTGTCATTTGCTGCAACTAACTTAAGAGCGGCAATTGCTGCCAAAACTTCAGCGCGATCTCCACCAAGGACGGCTGACATTCCAGAAGGTGATGCTGCTGCAGCTTTTGCCATTTCAACTCCGCGTGTGCGAACAATTCTTAGCGCATCACTTTCAGAGATTGCCCCTGATAGGGCAGCAGCTACTAACTCACCTACAGAATGGCCAGAAGTGACGGCAAAGTTCTTGATTCCGAGTGCATGAGCACCAAGCAATGAGGCGGCAACAATTAATGGTTGGGCATTAGCAGTGTCTTTGATTTCTTCGGCATCTGCATTTGTTCCAAGATGTAATAGATCTAGGCCGATCGCATCTGACCAAGAGACTAGTAACTCTTTGAGAGAAGGATCTTGAATCCAGCTATGAAGCAATCCTGGAGTTTGCGACCCTTGTCCAGGGGCGATGATTGCGAGCATATGTAGATATTAGTGTGCTTATTTACTATTCAATTCAGGGGTAGAGGGGTTTGTAACCAGGTAGTTTTTAGGGTTACTACCCAGTAACATTTGCCCCATGAAGATTGCCGTGTGTGTAAAGCAGGTCCCGGACTCGTGGGCTGAAAAGAAAATGGTCAATGGAATTCTTGATCGTGAAAATGTTGATGCTGTTCTCAACGATCTTGATGAGTACGCGGTTGAAGAAGCACTGCGCATTGCTGAAGCACATGGTGGAAATGAAGAAGGTGGCGGTAACACCATCACAGTAATTTCAATGGGACCAGAGCGCGCAACTGAAGCGGTTCGCAAAGCGTTATCTATGGGCGTGAATGATGCAATCTTGGTGACTGATCCAAAGCTTGCTGGTGCAGATGCGCTCGCAACATCGGCAGTTTTGGCTGCAGTAATTGAAAAGGGTGGCTTTGATCTAGTTATTTGCGGAACAGAGTCAACAGATGCGCGCATGAGTGTTGTGCCGGCGATGTTGGCTGAACGTCTAAATGCAGCTCAACTTACTTTTGCTTCAAAGGTGGATGTCGATCCTGCAGCAGGCAAGGTTTCAATTACACGTGTTACAGAAGCAGGTGTTGATGAAATGCATGCACAGTTCCCTTGTGTTATTTCTGTTGTTGAAAAGATTAATGAGCCTCGCTACCCATCATTTAAAGGAATTATGGCTGCCAAGAAAAAGACTATCGAGAGCAGAGATTTAGCAGCTGTCGGAGTTTCGGCAGAAGGTGCCTGGTCACTAGTTGCAGATGCCACACCACGTCCGGCACGTGCGGCAGGAATTAAAGTTACAGATGATGGAACCGGCGGCGAACAATTGGTTACATTCCTAGCAGAAAAGAAATTGATATGAGCACAGTATTGATTCTGGCTGATTTTGTCGGCACAAAGGCAACCAAGACAAATGCTGAATTAGCAACAGCTGGTGCACGTATTGGCGAGGTAACAGCTGTTGTGCTTGCTCCAGTTGGGCAAGGTTCAGCGTACGCGGCTGCGATCAATCGTGGCCCTATTGCAAAAATAATCGTTGTCGAATCTGATGCATTTGCAGCAAATGGTGTTGCAGCAGTTGCTGATGTATTGGCTCAAATCATTGCCGCTCAGACACCAGCAGCAGTACTTGTAGCATCCCATGCCTTTGGCAAGGAAGTTGCTGCTCGCACAGCGGTTAAGTCTGGTTCTGGAATCATTACCGACGCGGTAGATGTTTCAGCAGATATCACTGCAACTCAGTTGGTATTTGGTGGTTCTACAACAGTGCACTCAAAGGTTTCACATGGCACACCAATTATTACAGTGCGTCCAAATTCAGTTGATGCAAATACAACTGAGTCAACACCAAGTGTTGAAACAATGTCGTTTTCAGTTGCCGATGCTTCAAAGAAAGCAACAGTTACATCCTCACAACCTCCAGTTCAAGGTGGCCGCCCAGAGTTAACTGAAGCTAACATTGTTGTTTCAGGTGGACGTGGCACAAACGGAGATTTCAGTGCAGTTGAAAACTTTGCAGATTCATTAGGTGCTGCAGTTGGTGCATCACGCGCAGCAACTGATGCAGGTTGGTATCCACACTCGTATCAAGTTGGTCAGACAGGCAAGACTGTTAGTCCGCAGCTCTATGTTGCAAATGGAATTTCAGGTGCGATCCAACACCGCGCCGGCATGCAGACCAGTAAGACAATCGTTGTTGTAAACAAGGACCCTGAAGCGCCACTCTTTGAAATTGCAGATTTTGGCGTAGTTGGCGATCTATTTGCTGTGCTGCCAAAGGCAACGGAAGGCATCAAAGCCCACAAGTCATAGACTTAGGCCCGTGCCTTCGATCTACGTAGACCATGCCGCAACGACTCCAATGTCGCCTGCCGCATTTTCGGCTATGTCGGATCAATTGCAACAGCTCGGTAATCCTTCAAGTCTGCACACACATGGTCGTGCAACTCGCAAAACCTTAGAAGATGCCCGCGAGGCAATTGCAAAGAGGATTGATTGCCTGGCATCTGAAGTCATCTTTACAGCCTCTGGCACTGAAGCAAACAACATTGCCCTTAAGGGTTTGTTCTGGAATGGGAAGAAAAACGGCAAGAATGTTGTTGTCATTTCTTCTATTGAGCACCATGCAATTTTGGATCCTGCGCACTGGTTACACACTCACGAAGGCGCAGAAGTTATAGATGTTCCAGTCACATCAGAGGGTGTTATTGATTTAGAGTTCCTGCGCAGGCTTGTCTCTGATCGTGAATCTGAAATTGCTGTTATTTCGATTATGCATTCCAACAATGAAACTGGTGTATTGCAACCTATTCAAGAGATTGTCAGG
>JBIILL010000003.1:0-26145 GCA_044232665.1 Candidatus Planktophila sp.
TGTTTACAGCCAGCCATAATCCTGCCGAATACAACGGAATAAAGTTGTGCTTTAGTAGTGCTAGACCTATAGGCAAGGAATCTGGCCTTGTAACGATTGAGAAATTTGTCCGTGAAGGATCACCGTTAGCACTTGGAGGTATCGGTGTAGAAAAACAGCGCAACATGCTTGAAGAGTATGTGGATCACTTATTAACACTTGTAGATATTAAAAATATCCGCCCACTCAAAATCATTGTTGATGCTGGCAACGGAATGGCTGGCCATACCGCCCCTGCAATCTTTGCTCGGCTCAATTGTGAAGTTATTCCTATGTACTTTGAACTCGATGGAACATTTCCTAACCACGAAGCAAACCCGCTTGATGAAACAACTTTGACTGATTTGAAAAAAGCAATGATTGATCAGAAAGCAGATCTTGGTTTGGCATTTGATGGAGATGCAGATCGTTGCTTCTTGGTTGATGAACGGGGAGTTGCTGTTAATCCTTCAGCACTCACCTCATTAATTGCTCATCGCGAATTGATCAAACGTCCAGGCTCTTCCATCATTTATAACTTGATTTCCTCCCGCGCTGTTCAAGAAGTTATCGACGAGAATGGCGGCGTGGGATTGCGCAGCCGCGTTGGCCACTCTTACATTAAGAAAATGATGGCCGAAAGTGGAGCAATTTTTGGTGGCGAACATTCAGGGCATTTCTACTTTAAAGAGTTCTGGCGGGCAGATTCTGGAGCTCTTGCTGCCTTACATGCGATTGCCGCGTTAGGTGAAAGTGACACAACGATGTCAGCCTTGCTTGCCCCATATAACCGATATGTCATAAGCGGTGAAATAAATTCAAAGGTGGCAGATGTAAAAGCGGCAACTGAAGGTGTTGAAAAGAGTTACTCATCAGATCAAGTCACAATCGATCATCTGGATGGTCTAACAGTTAACGGGGATACCTGGTGGTTTAACCTTCGGCCATCAAATACCGAGCCATTGCTTCGACTCAATGTTGAGGCTTCAACGCAGGCTCAAATGGAGACTGTGCGTGATGCGGTTCTCTCGCTTATTCGCAGCTAATTCCCGTTTTCCGTTAGAGAGTTTAAGCGTGTGGCGGTAATCTTTACCCATAGTCGCCTAGCACTGTAGAGCCCTACGCCTTAGGTACCCAAACAATTCTTTGAACACCACTTAAGGAGAAATACGTGAACGTTCCAGTAACAGCAACTCTTCCAGCACACGACATTGCAGATGCATCATTAGCTGCTGAAGGTAAGAAGAAAATTGAATGGGCAGAGCGCAATATGCCTGTCCTAGCTCAGATTCGTGAGCGCTTCGAGAAGTCACAACCATTTGCAGGAGTACGTATTTCTGCATGTATGCACGTAACAACTGAGACAGCTAACTTGATGCGCGTTCTAAAGGCTGGCGGCGCAGAGATCGCACTTTGTGCATCAAACCCACTGTCAACACAAGATGACACTGCAGCAGCGCTAGTGCACGAATACGGAATTTCAGTATTTGCTCGTAACGCAGTTGATCGTGATGGTTACTACAAGCACATTAACGCGGCTCTAGATATCGAACCTCACCAAGTATTTGATGATGGTTGCGATCTAGTAAACACACTTCACACAACTCGTAAAGAATTAATTCCTGGTATCACTGGTGGTTGCGAAGAGACAACAACTGGCGTAATCCGTCTTAACCAAATGGCAAAAGATGGCGCACTTCAATTCCCAATGATTGCTGTTAACGACACTGACACAAAGCACATGTTTGATAACCGTTACGGAACAGGTCAATCAACACTGGATGCTGTATTCCGTGCAACAAACTTCTTGCTTGCTGGTCGCATTGTTGTTGTTGCTGGCTTTGGATACTGCGGTAAGGGTGTTGCAGAGCGCGCAAAGGGTATGGGTGCAGATGTAGTCGTTACTGAAATTGATCCAACAAAGGCACTTGATGCAATGATGCAAGGCTTCCGTGTGATGCCGATGCTTGATGCAGCAAAGCTTGGCGATGTTTTTATTACCGTTACTGGTAACCGCGATGTATTGCGCGATGAGCACTTTGCAGTAATGAAGGATGGCGCAATTATGGCCAACTCAGGCCACTTTGACATCGAAATCGATGTTGCATGGCTAGAGCAGAATTCGAAGAAGAAGAATGCAAAGATGCGCCACCAGACTGATGAATATGTATTGGCAGATGGGCGCCGCTTGCTGCTTCTTGCAGAAGGTCGTCTAGTTAACCTAGGTGCAGCAGAAGGTCACCCAGCATCAGTTATGGATATGTCATTCTCTGATCAGGCACTTACTGCTGAATACCTTGTTAAGGAAGCAAAGAACTTAAAGCCTGGTGTTCATGAAGTTCCTTCATACATCGATAAGGAAGTTGCTGCACTTAAGTTGATCAGCATGGGCGGTCGCATTGACGTTCTAACTCCAGCTCAAGATATGTACCTGAACTCTTGGGAGCACGGTAGCTAATGACTTTAGTCATGGTCGTCGATGACGACCAGGATCTTGCGGAGATGCTCGGCATTGTTTTAACAGGTGCCGGCATCGACGTGGATCTAGTAAGTCGTGGCGATGAGGTTATGGATGTTTTCCGTAACAATCCGCCAGATTTAGTTTTGTTGGATGTTATGTTGCCTGGCCTTGATGGAATCGAAGTATGCAAGTTAATTCGTGCAGAATCTATGGTTCCAATCGTCATGCTTTCAGCTAAAGGTGACACGCAAGATGTTGTTAAAGGCCTAGAAGCTGGTGCTGATGATTACATGGTTAAACCATTTCGCCATCCATCAGAATTAATCGCCCGTATTAAAACTCGCTTGCGCCGCACAAATGCCGATGTCCTTGGTCTTCTAACAATTGGTGATTTAGCAATAGATGTTCAAGCTCACCAGATCTTGCGTGCTGGTAAGCAGATTGCACTAACTCGCCTGGAATTTGATTTGCTGGTTGCATTAGCAAAAGAGCCAGGTCGTGTATTTACTCGCGATGCATTGCTCAGCGAGGTATGGGGCTATCGCCATTCCACAGATACTCGTTTAGTCAATGTCCACGTTCAGCGCCTACGCTCCAAGATTGAACACGATGCCGAACACCCTGAAATCGTCATTACGATTCGTGGTGTTGGCTACAAAGCTGGAGTGATGGGCGGTTCCTAACCATGAACCGCTTTTTCTGGAAAGCACGTAACTCCCTTGCATTCAAGGTAATTATTTCGACTGTAATTCTCTCTCTTGGAGTTGTCTGGATTACTGGATCGGCCCTTAATTCACGTCTATCTAGCGGCATTAGAGAAGTAAACCTGAACTCTGCAATAGCCGAAGCGCGTTCTACTATTTTTACCGCTGATTACCGTTTCTTACTTGCCCAAGGCGAAAAGGATTCAATCGTTCAAAAAGTTGTTGACGATGTTATTAGCTCTGCAACGACAATTACATCAAATGAAAACACACGCGAAGTAGTTTTCGTTCGAAGCCCGGGCAATACAAGAGTTATAAATTATGAGATTGCCTCTAACTTGCTTGATCCAGAAACAATTCCAGAATCTTTAAGTAAGCGTGTTCGTAAATCTGATGACATCGTCTGGCAGTACGCCACTATGCGTTACTTGCAGGGCGCAAGTGTTCCAGGCTTAGCTATTGGTCAAAAAGTGCAGATTCCAAATGCTGGTCAATACGAGATGTATATTGTTTTTTCTCTGAGTAATGAAGAGAAGACTCTCAACCTAATTAGCACTTACCTGCTTATAGCCGGCCTCATTTTGCTACTTTTGATCACATTGATTACTTGGGTTGTAGTGCGGCAGGTAGTTAAACCTGTGCGCGAAGCGGCTCGAATTGCAACTGAATTTACTTCTGGAGATTTTAGACAGCGGATGAAGGTGTATTCACAGGATGAAATATCTACCCTTGGCCACGCATTTAATGAGATGGCCGAATCACTTGAGCAACAAATTGCGAGATTAGAAAACCTGTCTCGCGTGCAGCAGCGCTTCGTATCAGATGTTTCACACGAATTGCGTACTCCTCTCACGACTTTACGTATGGCATCTGAGGTCATTGCCGCCTCGAAAGAAAGTTTTGACCCAACAGTTGCCCGTAGTAGTGAATTACTAGTCGCACAACTAGATCGCTTCGAGCGGTTGCTTGAAGATCTACTGGAAGTTTCACGGTTTGATGCAGAAGTTGCCGTTCTTGAAGCCGTTGACTTCGATATTGTGCAGCTTGTTAATCGCTGCGCAGAAGATTTGGCTCTTGTTGCAAAGGAAAGAAAGACAGAGATTTTCGTTAAGTCTGCAGAGCCTGTAATCATGATTAAGGCTGATATTCGTCGTGTTGAGCGTATTTTGCGCAATCTCTTGTCCAATGCCATCGATCATGCAGAAGAGGTACAGATCGATGTGCAGATTGCAGCAAGTGAACGCGATGTCGCAATTGGCGTTCGCGATTATGGAATTGGTCTTGATGAGAACTCTTTGACCAGAGTATTTGATCGCTTCTGGCGTGCAGACCCTTCGCGAGCGCGTATACGTGGTGGCACAGGGCTAGGACTTTCTATTGCCCTAGAGGATGCACGATTACATAATGGCGAGCTTGAAGCGTGGGGACGTCCAGGGCGAGGGGCACACTTTGTAGTTACTTTGCCTAGAAAAACGTGGGAGTCAATTGATCAGCGTCTGATCGCGCTACAACCGGAGGATTACACAGCTTAATTTCCACATAATTTCTTCAGATGCAAGAAGAGAAAATATTAGTGGGCAGTATATGCAGGTGCGCATTTTATCTGAGCTTTCACATCTAGTTTTTCCAACTAGATGTTATGGATGTAACGCATTGGGTCTGAGTATTTGCACCATGTGCCGGCGGGAATGGATCCCGCATTACTACAAGACTAAGGCAAGCCAGCTGAGTGTTCACTCAGCTTTGATTTATACGCCAACAGCATCCAAGATCATTCTTGCCGCCAAAGAGAATGGTTTGCAAGGCGCAGATGATTTGTTGATATCAGCCATTGTTCATGTGTTAAATAAGGCTCGACTGGATAAAGGATATTTCACACTCGTCCCAGTCCCTTCCAGTAATCAAGCCCAACGTGGTCGTGGTCGTAGCTTTATTGTTGATTTAACAAAGACTATTTCAAGGCAGACTGGTATCGCAGTTAATGATTGCCTTCAGGTATCGCGTCGTGTTTCTGATCAAAGTGGTCTGACACGAGTTCAACGAATATCAAATATGCATGGAGCTTTTTCTTTAAAGCCAGGTTCCATACTTCGTGGTGATGCAATTGTGATTGATGATGTGGTCACAACGGGTGCGACCCTGCAAGAGGCGGCCAGGGCCCTGAATTCGCAGGGTTTTCATGCCTTCGGCTCAGTTTGCGCGGTTACCGCCTGTGTGACTCAACCTCTACGATAAGGGGGTGAAAAGGCACCCTCGGGGAGCCGCGATGAGAGGTAAGAATTAATGCCAGCATTTGTAGACAAGATTTTGCGTGCAGGCGAAGGACGCATCCTTCGTGATCTGAGCAAGGTCGTTGCCTTAGTGAATGCTCAAGAAGCTCGCTTTGTTGCGATGTCTGATTCTGATCTCCGCAGTCAAACTGGGATTTTCCAAGATCGTTATGCAAAAGGTGAATCACTCGATGATTTGCTGCCAGAAGCATTTGCAGTTGTTCGTGAAGCAGCAAAGCGAACACTTGGTCAGCGTCACTATGACGTTCAGATCATGGGTGGAGCAGCACTTCACAAGGGCAACATTGCAGAAATGCGTACTGGTGAAGGTAAGACTTTGGTATCAACACTGCCTTCATACCTCAACGCTCTTGCAGGTCGAGGCGTGCATGTTGTAACAACAAATGATTATTTAGCAGAGCGCGACAGCGAGTGGATGGGTCGTGTTCACCGTTTTCTTGGTTTAAAGGTTGATGTAATTCTTGCAAACATGACCCCAGCAGAGCGCCGCCAGGCATACCTTGCCGACATCACATACGGAACAAACAATGAATTTGGTTTTGATTATCTTCGCGACAACATGGCTTGGTCACTTGAAGAGTGCGTACAGCGCGAACACTTCTTTGCAGTAGTCGATGAAGTTGACTCAATTTTGATCGATGAGGCACGAACACCTTTGATCATCAGTGGACCGGCTGACAAAGCAACAAAGTGGTACGTAGAGTTTGCAAATCTTGTGAATAAATTGCAGCGCGATGTTCACTACGAAGTAGATGAAAAGAAAAAGACTTGCGGAATTATTGAAGAAGGCGTAACTAAGGTTGAAGAGATGCTGCAGATTGGCAATCTCTACGAGGCGGCGAATACGCCCATGATCGGCTACCTAAACAACGCAATTCGAGCCAAGGAACTGTTTAAGCGCGATAAAGATTATGTTGTAATGAATGGCGAACTGCTAATTGTTGATGAGCACACTGGTCGTATGTTGGCCGGTCGCCGCTATAGCGAAGGCCTACATCAGGCACTTGAAGCAAAAGAACGCATTGAAATTAAGGATGAAAACCAGACGCTTGCAACAATTACATTGCAGAACTATTTCCGTCTGTACTCAAAGCTCTCAGGCATGACAGGTACTGCGTCAACAGAGGCATCTGAGTTCCACCAGATTTATAGGCTTGGCGTTGTTCCAATTCCTACTAACCGTGAAATGCAACGTATTGATTCAGCTGACTTGGTATACAAGACTGAAGTTGGAAAGTTTGCTGCAGTAACTGCAGATATCGCAGAGCGCCATCGCAAGGGACAGCCAGTATTGGTTGGTACCGTCAGCGTTGAAAAGTCTGAAGAGCTATCAGCGTTCTTGCGTAAATCAGGTGTGCCTCACGAAGTTCTAAATGCTAAGCACCACGAGCGCGAAGCAACGATCATCGCACGCGCCGGTGTACATGGCGCAGTAACTGTTGCCACCAACATGGCAGGTCGTGGTACTGACATCATGCTTGGTGGAAATCCAGAATTTATGGCTGACTTTGAATTACAACGTCGTGGAATTTCTCCGGTAGATAACGCTGAAGAGTATGAAAAGGAATGGCCTGCAGAAATTGCACGTCAAAAAGCTGCAGTTGAAAAGGGTCATGAAGAGGTGGTCGCACTTGGTGGCTTGTATGTTCTCGGAACAGAGCGCCACGAATCACGTCGCATCGACAACCAGCTGCGCGGTCGTTCAGGTCGTCAAGGTGATCCAGGTGAATCTCGTTTCTATCTCTCGCTACAAGATGATTTGATGCGTCGCTTTAATTCAGGAATGGTTGAGCGCTTCTTAACCGCTGCAGGCCTTCCTGAGGATGCACCAATTGAGTCAAAGATGGTGTCAAACGCTATTCGTTCTGCGCAAACTCAGGTTGAAGCACAGAACTTTGAGATGCGTAAGAATGTTTTGAAGTATGACGATGTCATGAACCGCCAGCGCACCGTTATTTACGGTGAGCGCCGCATGGTTCTAGAAGGCGCAGACATTAAGGATCAGATTGCGGGATTTGTTTCCGATACTTTGACCGCATATGTACAGGCTGCAACTGCCAATGGATATGCAGAAGATTGGGATCTAGAAACCCTATTTACAGCCCTTAAAACCATTTATCCAATCTCATTTACTATCGATCAATTACTCGCAGAAGTTGGTTCTCGTGCAGGGCTAGATGCTGAATATTTGACAGCCCGTGTTGTAGATGATTGCAAGGCAGCATATGCACAGCGCGAAGAGGCACTTGGCCAAGAAGTTATGCGCGAACTAGAGCGCAAGGTATTGCTATCTGTTCTAGATCGTAAATGGCGCGAGCACCTATACGAGATGGATTACCTGCAAGAGGGTATTGGCCTACGTGCAATGGCACAGCGCGATCCACTTGTTGAGTACCAAAAAGAGGGCTTTGATTTATTTGCAGCGATGATGGATGCAATCAAAGAAGAGATTGCGGGCTTCTTATTTAACATCGAAGTTACGGTTGAGAGTTCAAGCAACGCTGTTGTTGCACCAGGACTTGAGGCTAAGCAACTTCCTGCAGCTGGGTTGCAATACACGGCAGCAGATGAGTCTGGTGTTCGCACAACTGGTGATGTTTCTAGAAATGCCCAGTGTCCTTGTGGCTCAGGCAAGAAGTACAAGCGTTGTCATGGTGGAGCTGCTTAACTTAAATTAAAGTTAGTGCAGTACACAGCCAACGTCCATCTAGACCTTCAAATCTGATTGCAACAACGCGCAATCTATCCCCGTAGCGAATAGTCACTGTTGACTCACAGATGCCATCTAAGGGTTCAGTGACTTTAATCTTTCGTACTTTTCCAATCATTTTTTGCTGACCTGCTTTGCGTTGTAAGTCAGCAAAAATTAGATGATGACACATAGCCTGGACTTGTGATGCGGTTCGGCGTCCAGCCCAAATTTCAACGACATTGTGAATAAATTGAAATGTTAGTTCATTGATATCTGGGAGCTCTGCAGAAGATGTTGGTTTAGGGGCAAACTCTGGGTCGTATTCTTCGCCAAATGTCGAGGGAATCAAGTAAAGGCGTGATTTTTGTACAGGCTGTGCAGAAGATTCAGGTCGAAACATTTCAAGTACTAGATGCTGCCAATCTTCATCTGGATCACTTGAGATAGGTGCTACATCAATTGTTGAGAAGGATGGCTGCTGGCTGTACTCGAGTTCTGTTGTCATGGAATGACAATTGCCGTGTACTCGTGCACATACCTCAGACTTAAGGGTGGATCGATCTAGTACTTAAGTACCACTGTGGATAAAGAGTCAATAAGTGTCACTACAACAGTTTGGGTGCTCCTATGACTCTACATAGAAAAACTCGCGCCTCACGGCTTCCATTGGCAGTAACGCTCATTGCCGCCGCATTTGTTTCAGCTTTTCTGATTGCAACATTTTCTAATAAGGGCGCGGATTATTGGGTGGTTAACCTTCCTATCTCGCCCGGCCATCAGATCTCTTCATCTGATGTTTCTATTGCGCACATGAATTTGAATTCAAGTGCGCAGTTCTATTTGAGTGATGAGGTTAAGCCAATCGGAATGATCGCAACCCGAACTATGCATGCAGGCGAAATTATTGGCAGCATAGATTTATCGTCAACCGTTGATGCCATGTCAACCAGTGCGGTACCACTGAGCGTTCGCTCAGTTGATATTGCAACAGGTTTGAGCATTGGAGAAGGAGTTGATATTTATTGGGTATTAGACACTCAAAACGGTGAGGAGGTGATGGATCCAGTGTTGATTCTTGGGGGAGTTACCTTGCTCAGCTTTGAGGATGGAGGCAAGAATTTCGGAAGCGATATTGGATTATCTGTAGCGGTAGAAGAGACACAGGTACTACGGCTATTAAGTGCAACAACATTTGGGCGCTTAGTAGTGATCAGGTCACATGTCTGAGTTAGAAATGCCCACAGTCATAACTGCAATCTCATCCTCTGAAACAGAAGGATTCATTGCCGGGACTTTGTTTGCACAGGGATGGAGCGTAGTTTTTCGAGCTATCGATTGGGAGTCACTAGAGCGTTATATCAATGCAAATCCGGAAGCTGTTAGGGCAGCGCTTTTATTATTTGCTTCAGATCTGCCAGGTATTTCAAAAGCCAAAGTTGATTCACTTGGAGCAAAAGTCCGTCAGACAATTGGATTTTCAATAGGTCAGCAGCGAGAGAGTGATTTTATTGAACTCCTTGAGGTACCAAAATCAACGACGGATCTAGTGAGTTTAGTAAGGGGATTTGTGCGCGCACCAATGGTGCGAGGTCTTAACTCTCCACAACGTGCTGCACGAAAAGCCCGTGTTATCGCAGTTGGATCAGCTGGCAGCTATACGGGATGCACAATGATGGCGATGAATTTGGCAATGGAGCTGAGCATTCTTGAGAAATCAATATTATTAATTGAGGGAAATTATCGAGCTCCATCTATTGCTGCTTATTTAGCAATGCGAAATCTCAATAGTGATGGGCCATGGAAATCCATTGCTCCACATCTATCCTTAACTGAGATAGATCAAGAGCACGCAGGCACCATAGATGAATTTATGGATCGGGCAGCTGCTGATTTTGAGTACATCATCATTGATCTTGGTTCCATTTCAGGGTTATCAAATCGTCTTACTGATCGCAGGTGGACGTCGACGATGACGACCTGGTGTTGTGATCAAGCAGATGAATTAATGATTGTTTCTAGGGCCGATCAATTAGGCGCATATCGACTATCCCAAGTGATAGATCTTTTACAGAGTACTTCAGTTCGCGCAGCCCTTAGCTTTATCATGAATATGAAATCTCCTGGCAAGAGGGGAGATAGTGAGGAATCTAGATTCTTGAGCAGTACAACCGCACTTAAACCAATACGAATCAGGAGTATTGCCAGGGACTCTCGCGCAGTCATGGCCGCCGAAGATGAGCACGCGACCTTGGTGGAGATTAATGAGCGCTCAAATCTGCGGAAATCGATCGCTGAATTGGCCCGTGAATTAAAAAGTTGAGATCTATTACTATTACCCAATGCGTGTATATCTACCAATTAGTCATAAGGATCTCGAAAGCTTTGTAAGCAATAAGAGCCTTGAGGTTGATGAACTCTATGCACCGACCATCCACTTTGTAGTTGAAAACCCGGATTGCGATGAAGAAGAGCTGGAATATTTATTGTCAGTTGCCGCTGGCGAAGAAGCGTTAGAACTTCGCCTATCTGAGAAGGCACCAGGAATTGTTGTGGCACTTGAAATCGAAAAGGAACAGATTGGTGAGCACTATGCCCAATCAATCACCCTGGTTTCTCCCTTGCAATGGGATCAAGTGCAATGCGCATTGCTTGCATTTCAAGGTGATGACGAACTGATTTGGTTTGCTACCCAAGAGATTAAGCTTCACTTGGCAGAGTGGAAGTAATGATGTTTCAGTTAGATAATTTGTTGGGCGGCCGAACGACGGTAACTTTTGATCAATCCCATCGATTACGCGAACTTGTTGCAGATTGGCAACTCTTATCTGATCTTTCTTTTGCAGACTTAATCTTGTGGGTTCCTATTCGTAAAGATATAAAGCTTTGGCCAACTGGTCATATTGCGGTGGCTCATATTCGCCCAACAACAGCTTCGACTGTTTTTATCAACGATGTAATTGGGGATGAAGTCTTATGGGGTGCTCGCCCAAACATTGATGAAGCACTTTCAACAGGTGACATTATCCGCAATGCCGAGCCTGAACGTGTTGGTGAGATTTTGATTAAAGAAGAGACAATACCTGTGTTCTTTGAAGGTCAGGTTATTGCCGTTATATCGCGTCACCGCAATGCTGAACAGATGCGTTCGCCCGGAAAACTAGAGCTAAATTATCGAGAAATTGCAAAACATTTATATCAAATGGTTGCTGAAGGAAACTTTCCATACCAATCTGCAGCCTCTCTTTTTGAACCAGTTCCTCGTGTGGGAGACGGATTGATTCGACTTGATGTGAATGGCGCTATTTCTTTTGCTAGCCCTAATGCAAAATCAGCGTTTTCTCGCATGGGATGGAGCAGCGAACTTGAAGGTCGCAATCTTGGAGAGGTTGCTGAACAAGTTGTTACCGCCTCGCCAAATGCACATGAAGAAGGTATTCGCACGCGCCTGAATGGCAAAACTTTACGTCGTGTAGAAATAGATAATCAAGGCGCAACAATTGATCTTTTGGTCTTACCGCTGATTCAAGGCGCAGATCGAATTGGCTCAATCGTTCTACTGCAAAACGTTACTGAACTTCGTCGACGAGATCGCGAGCTTGTCACTAAGGATGCAACTATTCGCGAGATTCACCACCGCGTAAAAAATAATCTGCAGACAGTCTCTGCCCTGCTTCGACTACAGTCCCGCCGAATAGATGACCCAGCAGCTGCGGCAGCCTTAGATGAAGCGGTTCGACGTATTGCATCCATTGCCCTGGTTCACGAAACACTTTCAAATAGCACTGAAAATACTGTGGCCTTTGATGAGGTGCTCACTTCACTAGTTACCCATGCGCTAGAGCTAAGTCCTCGCATGGGTCAGTTGAGTATTGAACGCAAAGGACATCTTGGCTCACTTGAATCAAGAATTGCGACGCCCTTGTCCTTAGTTGTCACAGAGTTAATGCACAACGCCCTTGAGCATGGCTTATATGAATCTGGAACTCGTTTAACTATTGAGTTGCAGCGCTATAGCAATGAAGGCCTGATCACTATTTCTGATGACGGAGTGGGATTGCCAGAGGGATTTGATCTATCAACGTCGGCAAATTTAGGTCTACAAATTGTGCGGACACTTATAGAAAATGAATTAAAGGGTGAATTGAATTTGGAATCTACACACCAAGGAACGCAAGCAAAACTGCGCTTCCCACTTTAAATTTGGTTTTGCTGCTCCATTAGACGCGCACGGTTACGTGCTGCACGACGCTTAAGCGCACGACGTTCATCTTCAGATAATCCGCCCCACACACCTGCATCTTGACCACTCTCAAGTGCCCATGCCAAACAAGGCTC
Source organism: Candidatus Planktophila sp. (assembly GCA_044232665.1). Taxonomy (GTDB): domain Bacteria; phylum Actinomycetota; class Actinomycetes; order Nanopelagicales; family Nanopelagicaceae; genus Planktophila. The sequence goes on from JBIILL010000003.1 coordinate 12,502, forward strand.
TTTCACAATACAGCGATTACACACCTTTTTTGCTTCTTCGATTTGGGTAAGGGCTGGTCCGGTATTTCCGACAGGGAAGAAAAGCTCCGGATCCTCATCGCGGCAGGCAGATTGATGTCGCCAATCCATTGCATGTCTCCTTAGGGAAGTACAACTTATTAAAAGTTACGTGGTGTGAATACACACATTTGTGCGTGCAAGGTCTTAATTGTCCATGCTCAAGCCTTGTTATACAAGGATGTAAGCAAAGAGTTTTTGAAAATATGAGTGATGTACCTCAAGTGTGCCCCCGACAGGAATCGAACCTGTGCACCTGCCTCCGGAGGGCAGTGCTCTATCCCCTGAGCTACGGGGGCTCGTGGGTTTAAACGCAAGGTTATCAGCGGGTGCGAATATCTCTGCATACTGCAAGAATTCACGCATGAGATCAACGGCTTACTTTGCAACAGGATGTTTCTGGGGAGCAGAACGACGCTTCTGGCAGATGGATGGAGTTGTTGAAACAAGTGTTGGTTATATGGGTGGAATACGCCCTAATCCTTCCTATGAACAAGTCTGTACTGGCGTTACAGGCCATGCTGAAATGGTCAAGGTTGTATTTGATGAATCAGTTGTTTCATATCAACGCTTGCTAGAAGAGTTTTGGACCATGCATGATCCAACCTCTTTAAATCGACAGGGTGGAGATATTGGAACCCAGTACCGAAGCGCTATTTTCACAACCAGTCCTCAACAGCTCGAAACCGCGCTCGCATCACGAGCTGCTTACCAAAACGTTTTAACACCAGCTGGTTTGGATGAAATCTGCTCAGAAATTCTTAGCGCAGATGGCATTGAGTATTTTGAAGCTGAGGAGTACCACCAAAAGTACTTACAGAAAAATCCCAATGGATATGACTGTCATTCAAGTACAGGAATTGCTTACCCAGCCTAATTACAAAGAAAAGGTTGGATACTCATCTGTTACGAGGACAAGCGCATATCCAACAACTCGGTTCCAGTAGGCGATAACTCCAACAATTCCCTCAGCGCAGAACTCTGGGAAATTGCCAGTGAACAAAATGCTGACCCAGGCAAATAAAGTTAAGAATGCTGCGTAAACGAGGTAGACAATTCCGACTAGGTACAAAGGAATGGCCAGGAGCCACTTAATCAATGGCATCCAGCGGTTAAGCGCTTTGGCATCTACCTCTGGGAAAGTCACACTCACGACATCATTTTCTTCTATTGATGGGTACTCATCGGTCAATAGGCACACATAAGCATTAACGCGGGTCTGCAGAGACAAGAGCGCTTCATTGAACGCTAACAAATAGCTTGGGTAGGCCTGGCGGAAAACCAAAGCCAGCCCCACGGGAAGTGCGAAAAATCCTGCATACAGCGAGTTCAAATCTCCGCTTTCAAGATCTGCAACTGATGGGGTAAATGCGGCCACGAAGATCGCGATCGGAACCACAAGGATGAGGCGAAATAGTGCGGTCACACGATTGCGCTCGGTCAGGGTTACATCGATCTGGGTTTCAATTTGGTTACTCATGATGTCCAATCTACCCCTAATTCACGCACGAAATTGCTTATTACAGTTTTCTTGTCATACTTTTGCAGTTATTGCAGAAAATTTTGCAGTATTTACTGGGCGGGGAGGTGATCACATGGCAGGAATCAAGGAAGTTGCAGAAGAAGCAGGAGTATCAACTGCAACAGTCTCACGCGCACTGCGCGGTCTTCACCATGTCAATCAACAAACCCGCGAAAAGATTATTGCTGCCGCCGAAAAACTGAACTATCCATTGATGTCAGAGCGCCAGAGCGCTGTCGGTGGACGGACAAATGCGGTCGGAGTTGTGGCTCCATATATTTCTCGTTGGTACTTCTCGCAGGTTATTAGTGGCGCTGAACAAGCACTCCGCGAGGCTGGCTTAGATTTACTGCTCTATAACTTTTCCCAGATGAAGGGCCGTGAGCGCCTTTTCCAGCACCAGCTATTAAAGGGTCGAGTTGATGCACTAATCGTAATCTCTTTGCCACCTACTGAAGAAGAGTTTGATTCGATACTTAGCCTTGGTGTTCCAATCGCACTCGTTGGAATGGACCACGCAAACTGTGCATCAATTAAAATCGACGATGTTGCAGCGGCCAGAACCGCTACCCAGCACCTTGTTAATCAAGGACACAAAAAGATTGGCTTAATGTCAGGTCGACCTGATGATCCATTTAACTTCAGCGTTCCGCAAGATCGCCGTAAGGGCTTTATGCAAGCGCTGGCTGAAAGTGGCTTGGAATGGCTACCTTCCCGGGAAGTGCATGGTGACTTCACCATGCACACAGCATCACGTGCGATGGATGATTTATTAGCTCGTCCCAACAGACCAACTGCAATCTTTTGCGAATCAGATGAAATGGCGATTGGTGCAATGCAAGCTCTGCGTCGCCACGGTTTAAAAGCACCAGATGACATTTCAATTATCGGCTTTGATGGCCATGAGATGGCTGAGTTTTCTGAACTTACAACAATTGAACAACCTGTGACGCTCATGGGCGAGATGGCTGCTTGGTCAATCATGGAACGATTGCGTAAACCTGCGATTGATCCGCCTTCTTTGGTCCTGCCAACAACACTTGTTGTGCGTAATTCAACCCGACGATTAACTCCCGAAGAACAAGCGTTCTGAGGTAGCCTTGCAGGCATGAGCGATCAGCAGTTCTCGGCGCATAATCTTGCCGAGCTTCACACTCACCGCAGTGAGAAGTGGCGCGGATTCCCACAGGATGTATTGCCTTTGCCAGTTGCTGAAATGGATTTTCCCGTAGCAGAACCAATCAAAGCGATCCTTACCGAGATGGTTGCACATTCAGATCTTGGCTATCTTGGTCCGATTCCAGAACTTGGGTTAGGTTTCAAAAAGTTTGCAGCAGAGCGTTGGAACTGGACCGTTGATGAAAAACAAGTACGCGCCGCTACCGATGTAGGCGTGGCTGTTGTAGAAATCTTGCGTGTGTTTACTCAACCCGGAGACTCCATCCTTATTAGCTCACCGGTGTATCACAACTTCTATACCTGGATTAATGAAACAAAACTGACTCTTGTTGATGCTCCATTTGAACGCACAGGTGATGAAGCCACTAATCCTTGGGTTATCAATTGGGACTCAATTGAAAAAGCGTACGCATCTGGAATAAAGGTGCACCTATTGTGTAGTCCGCACAATCCCCTTGGATTTATCTATACCAAGCAAGATTTACTAAAAATTGTTGCGTTGGCAAAGAAGCACAATGTGATAGTAATTAGCGATGAGATCCACGCACCACTAACTTTTCCTGGTGAGACCTTTGTGCCAATCCTTACCTTGGGCGCAGATGCTGAATCGGTTTCAGTAACTGTGACGGCTGCTTCAAAAGGATGGAATATTGCAGGATTAAAGTGTGCAATTATCATCTCTCAAAATACTGAAATGAATTCTAAGTTAGCAAATTTGGCACCTGCCATGCATTACCGCGCATCATTACTTGGTGGGTTTGCAACCGCTGTCGCATTTGCTGATAGTGGTGTTTGGCTAGATACCGTTATTGCCCAGCTTGACCACAACCGTCATTTAATTAAGAAACTCTTAGCTGAAAAACTTCCGACTGTTCGCTATCACATTCCACAAAATAGTTACTTGGCATGGCTAGATCTTGATTCATTGCACTTGGGTGCTGACCCATCCGTTACATTGTTAGAGAAGGGTCGCGTGGCGTTTAACCCTGGACATTCATATGGTAAGCAGTGTGATCAATATGTGCGCTTAAATTTTGCAACAAGTCCAGAAATCATCACCGAAGCTATTGATCGGATTGCTCGGGCAATTTAAATGAACAATCAGAAATACGATGTCACCATTATTGGTGGTGGACATAATGGTTTAGTCGCGGCAACCTATTTAGCAAAAGCCGGAAAATCAGTACTCATTCTTGAAGCCAACCCTGAAATAGGTGGGGCCACTCAAAGTGTTCAATCATTTGAAGGCTTCGATGCCCATCTCTCACGGTATTCATATCTAGTCTCGCTGTTACCGGACAAAATAGTGTCAGATCTCGGACTTTCATTTGAATGTATCTCTCGCCAGGTATCTAGCTACACCCCATACGCCGACAAGGGTCTCTACGTTTCTCGGCTGTGGGATGAAAAGACAGCAGCATCATTTAATGAATTAGATCCCACAGGGGCAGAAGGAAAAGCCTGGCAACAGTTTTATGGCGAGGTAGCACAGTTTGCCCAAAAGATTGCGCCAACACTTTTGCAACCATTAAAGACTAGAAGTGAGTTAAAGGCTGAAATTAATCTGCCAAAAGTTTGGGATTACTTAGTTGAAAACCCGATAGGCATTGAAATAGATAATCGTTTTAAGAACGATCTTGTCAAAGGTGTTGTTTTAACAGATGCGTTGATTGGAACATTCGCATCTGCCTATGACCTGCAAGCAAATATCTGTTTTCTCTATCACCTCATGGGTAATGGCACGGGAGAGTGGAAAGTTCCGGTTGGAGGAATGGGCGCTCTCGTCAAAGAGCTCATTCGTGCTTCAACTGATCTAGGTGTGGAAATTAAAGTCAATTCAAAGGTCACTTCAATTGTCAGTGATCACTCAGGTGTGGCTGTCAGAACTGAATCTGGCGATGTCTATCAATCTGATTACTTACTATCTAATGCCGCACCTGCTGTGTTAGCAAAGCTTCGCGGAAAAGCTAAACCGCAATCGCTTGATGGCTCTCAAATGAAAATCAATATTTTATTAAAGCGTTTACCTCAGTTAAAGTCAGGAATAGACCCACGGCTTGCATTTGCCGGAACCTTCCATGCCAATGAGAGTTTTTCGCAGTTAGAACAGACATATAAAGAAGCTAAATCAGGTGTGATGCCACCCAAGATGCCAATTGAAATGTATTGCCACACATTGTCTGATCCATCGATTTTGGGTGCAGATTTACAAGCTGCCGGTTATCAAACGCTCACACTTTTTGGACTCCACACCCCCGCATCATTATTTGATGCAGACAACGATGGCACTCGTGAGGTGGCGCTTGCTTCAGCACTGTTATCTATCAATGAGTATTTGACAGAACCTATCGAAGATGTGATCGCTGCAATTGAGGTTAAGACACCACTTGATATTGAGGAAGCAATTGCCCTGCCACGGGGCAATATTTTTCACAAGGATTTATCGATGCCCTTTCGTGAAGATGGATCAGCACCTACGTGGGGCGTTGAAACAGATGACCCACGCATCTTTATCTGTGGCGCAGGGGCTATCCGTGGCGGGGGAGTAAGTGGAATTCCTGGTCATAATGCGGCCATGGCTGTGCTCGCAAACAATTAGACTTATCTAATGAGCCTTCACCCAGAAACATCTGCGATCACTGCCGGTCGCCCAGATGCAACACCTGATGCTCCTCTTAATCCTCCATTAGTTTTTTCTTCTACCTATCACGCAGGTGGTCCAGTTGGTTATGGACGTTACGGAAATGAAAGTTGGAGCGCACTAGAAACTGCAATTGGTGAACTAGAAGGTGGAGCAACACTTTCATTTTCATCAGGCATGGCAGCGGTCAGTGCAGTCTTTTCAATTCTGCCAATCGGTGCACCAGTTGTTGCATCTAATCAGGGCTATAGCGGAGTTATGGGATTGCTTAATCAACTCCATTCAACAGGACGTTTAGAGGTTCGCTTTGTTGAAATAACAAAAACCGAAGAAGTAATTGCGGCTATGAAGGGTGCAGCGCTGGTGTGGTTGGAGTCTCCGACTAATCCATGTCTAGATATTGCAGATTTGCCAGCGTTGATCTCAGCGGCAAAGAAGCTCGGAATCGGCGTTGCAGTTGATAACACCTTTGCAACACCTCTTGTGCAAAAGCCATTAACAATGGGCGCAGACATTGTTATGCATTCTGTTACTAAGTTCTTAGCTGGTCACAGCGATGTTTTATTGGGCTCACTATCAACAAATGATGAAGCACTATTTAAGAGGTTAGAAGAATCTCGACGATTTAATGGCTCTATCCCAGGTCCATTTGAAGCATGGCTTGCATTACGGGGAATCAGATCATTTCCTATTCGTTTTAGAGCGGCAGAAAGTAATGCAAAAGATTTAGTAACTCGCCTATCCCAGCATTCAAAGGTGACAAAGGTTCGCTATCCAGGGTTTGGCGCAGTAGTTTCCTTTGAAGTTGATGGAACAGCAGAAGATGCCCAAAAGGTGTGTGAGTCATCAAAGCTCATCACCCATGCAACAAGTCTTGGTGGGATTGAGTCACTGTGGGAGCGCCGTCGACGTTGGGCACTTGAAAGCCCTTCCGTGCCGGAGCAATTGATTCGACTTTCAGTTGGATGCGAGCATGTTGATGACTTATGGGCAGACATTCAGCAAGCGTTAGCCGCTCTGTAAGGAAATATTCAGCAAAAGGCTGTATTTTTATCTCATGTTCAAAGCATTTCGTCGAGTTTTCGCAGCAGCGACAGTAGCCATCTTGGCCTTTCGCGCGGTCGGCTCATTTCTTTCTTGGGTAGAGCATCAAGAAGATTCTGTTGCTGACACTTGGGTCGACGAAGATGAATTTGAAGATGCCTGATTACGCATACATCCCTGGTACCTGCAATATTGGTAAAGGTGAAATCCGCCGCAGGCAATTAGTAGCACTCGTTGGATTGTTCTTTTCGATCTCAACTCTTTTAACTTTTAACACCGTCGATGCCCCTACAGCTATTCGTTTGGGAATCTTCTTTCCTTTAATGGTCGCCTCGGTTGGCTTTGTTCAATCACGCAGTAAGTTTTGTTTAGCCTATGGATTTGCTGGAACCTTTAATGTCGGCAAAATGGGAGACATCAAGAGGGTCACAAGCGTGGAAGATCGGGCTGCTGACCGAGTGACAGCGCTGAAAATCCTGGGTAAATCTTTTTTACTCGCATCCATAGCGACAGCGGTGGTCTTAGTACTACCCTTCTAAGTATGAAGATACAAATTCATACCCGTCACGCAGATTTAGCAGATGATTTCAAAACAATCGCCGAAGAAAAACTCAGCAGCATGGAGCGATTTAGCGTAGCTATCGATCGTGTTGAAGTTGAAGTTCTTCACGAGACAAATCCCCAACAGGGCAAACGTAAACACAAGGTTGTGCTGACATCACACGGTGCAGGTCCACTATTGCGCGCAGAAGCAGCCGAGTTCAATGACTTAGCAGCTTTTGATATAGCGATTAAAGCTTTTGCCTTACAGATCCGAAAGATTCACGAGCGCACAAAAGATTATGATCGTAAAACTCTACGAACAATGAAAACTGATCTTTAAACGATTTCACTACCATCTTTACGTGTGGCTGTAAGACTTGCTACCGCTGTAACAATCAAGGTTGCAACGATTACTCCCAGGCTGAATTCAATTGCAACATGTGGAAGTTCAATGCCAGCAAGCTTATGAATACCGATGCCATGGAATGCTTCGATGATCATCTTGAAGCCGATAAATGCCAGGATGAATGAGAGCCCCTTGGATAGATAGACCAAGCGCTGTAGCAATCCCTGTAACAAGAAGTACAACTGGCGCAATCCCATCAGCGCAAAGATGTTTGCACACACAACGATATATGGATCGCGGGTAATTCCAAAGATCGCTGGGATTGAGTCAAGTGCAAAGACTAGGTCGGTAAATCCAAGTGAGACCAATGCGATTGTGAAGGTTGTCGCACCTTTCTTGCGCAGGAAGGTGATGAGGCGATCCTCTTTCCACTCCTCTTCGTCATGTTCTGACAAGAGTTTGTAGGCAGTGAAGATTAAGAAAGCACCAAAGACGAAGAATGCTCCAGAGAATTTTTCAATTATTGCACTTCCTGCTGCAATGAATCCGCCACGAAGAACAAGAGCAATAATGATTCCTAGCAACAACACAAGCTGCTGCTTAGTTTTATCAACTTGCAGACGACTTAAGATGATTACAAAGACGAAGATGTTATCTACTGATAACGCATACTCCGTTAACCAGCCTGCGAAGAACTCTTTTTGTGCATTGGGATCTGATGTCCAGTTAGGCATGAAGTAACCAAAAACAAGTGCGGCGGTGACATAGATAACTGTCCATATTCCTGCCTCAGTCATGCTTGTCTCTTTATTGCGACGCAAAACCGCAAGAATTAAGTCAAAGATGATTACAGCAGATAATCCGCCAAGTGTTACAAGCCATACAGTCGTAGATTCCATGGCGGTATTGTGCCAGTTAGTGGTGCACCCAGAGAGTTGAAACAGGTGGAATCGTTATTTTTCCATCGCGACCATCTGGCACTCCCGCGCTTGCGATCAGGACTTTGCCAGTGATTTCCACCTCAACCAAGGATTCTCCCAGGTTCATATAAACAGAAACATTGCCGCGCCGATAGGCAAGTAGCAATGGGTTCTTAGAACCGTGTGAAGGTGATTCAAGCCATGTCATCTCACCAGTTGTCACAAGATGTTCTGCTCGCAATTCAAGAGCGTTGCGATAGACATTAAGAGAACTCTTTGGATCAACGTTTTGCTTTTCTACTGTTAAATCTTTCCAACTATCCTGCATCGGTAGCCAAGGAGTTCCGGATGTAAATCCAAATGGTGCGCTCTCATCCGACCACGGCAATGGAACTCGCGCGCCATCTCGGCCCTTTTGGCTTCCCTTTGTACGGAAGTAAATCGGATCTTGACGTGCTCCATCTGGCATTACGCCATCTGGCAATCCAAGTTCTTGGCCTGCATAGACATAGGTAGAACCCGGCAATCCAAAAACAAATAGTGCAAGTGCGCGAGATTGCTGCTCTCCCATGCGTGATGCAACGCGAGGTGAGTCGTGATTGCTAAGGGCCCACGTTGGTAGGGCATCAACATTTGCGAGTAATTCAATTGTTCCGCTGATGACATCGTGAAGATGGGCAGCATTAAAGGGAACATCTAGTAAGTCAAAATTAAATACTTGATGAAGCTCATCTGGGCGCACATAGCGGGTGGCGTTAACTGGTGGATGCACCCAGGCCTCTGCAACAGCCATTACTTCGCGATCACCATATGAATCAAATAGCTTGCGCCACTTACGATAAATCTCGTGGACCCCTTGGCGATCAAAGTACGGAACTGTTTGAAGTAACGCATAACGCTTTTCAACATCCATTGAAACATCAAGGCGCAGAGCATCACTTAAACCTTGTGGATCTGGGTGATTTTTGAATACATCCTCTTTAACGAGGCCGTGTGCAACATCAATGCGGAATCCATCAACACCAAAATCTAACCAAAAACGTAAAGTCTTTTCATAATCTGCAGATACTTCTGGATTTTCCCAATTTAGATCTGGCTGAGATGAATCAAATAAGTGTAAGTAGAACTGACCATCTTCTACCTGTGTCCATGATGGTCCGCCAAAAAGTGAGATCCAGTTATTTGGGGGAGTTCCATCAGGCTTTGCATCATAGAAATGAAAACGTGAACGCTCTGGCGACCCGCGTCCTGCCTTTAGTGCGGCCTGAAACCACACATGCTGATCTGAAAAGTGGTTAGGAACAACATCAACTAAGACTCGTAGACCCAATGAATGTGCGACATCAATCATTTTCTTAGCATCAGCTAGATTTCCAAAACGTGGATCAACATCTCGGGGATCAGCAACGTCATACCCACCATCTTTATTTGGGGAGGTATAAAAAGGACTCAGCCAAATTGCATCAACGCCTAGCGCCTTTACATACTCAAGCTTTGAAGTTATTCCTGGTAAATCGCCCTCACCATCACCATTGCTATCAAAAAATGATCGTGGGTAGATCTGATAGATCGTTGCTTCTTTCCACCATGGCGAAGATTTCATGGTGAAAGGTTACGGATAGGGCAATACAGAGACAATGTAAAAAGTGTGTAATAACTCCCTCAAGGTTGCGCTTTTATAACGTTTTGGAGCAGCGGCCTCATTTGTTAATTCAAAACCCGCCTTAAAAGGGGTTAATCCCATCGACGGTACACTTGATACATGGAGATTCTTTATAGCACTCTACTTTTCCTAATTCTGTTGGGCCTGGCATATTGCGCCAAATTGCTGCGATCACTTCACTCAAAGGTGAGCAAAACCTCTGCTGCAATAACACGGGACATCCAGAAGTTATCCCTGGAAAGTAAAAAGAGCTCGATGATCGCATATCGACAAACTGAAGCTTTCACTCAGCTAACAAATCTTTTAGATTTCAAAGCCGCCATCCCATCAACGCGCAGCTGGGCTGCATCACCTGATTTATTACTAGCTATCTCTGAGATTGTTAAGAAGAATAAACCTGGATTGGTAGTTGAATTAGGTTCAGGTATTTCAACATTAGTTGCTGCTAAATCTGGTGCACGAAAGATTGTGAGTATTGATAATTCAGATGCATGGGGCGCAAAAACTGTTGCACTCCTCAAGGAGCACAAGGTTCGCGGGGTTGATGTTCGAATAGCTCCATTAAAGCCATATGCCAACGGATCTGAGTGGTATGACGTGGATGCGATAAAAGATCTTAAGAAAATCGATGTTCTAATTATTGATGGTCCACCAGGATCAAAAAATCCTGAAGCACGATATCCAGCTTTGAAGCAGTTCAAGGACAAGTTGTCAGCATCTGCAATCGTGATAATTGATGATGTTAATCGCGAAGGTGAACGTAAATTGGCTGAAGACTTTGCAAAGGCCCTACCAAATCATGAGCTAACTATTCTGGATCATGAAAAGGGCACAGCGATTATTGCTCCTCGCTAAGACCATGCAAATATCTCGTGAAGACGCATTGGCTGCTGCCAGTTCAAAGATTCTTGATACAACAACCTTTGTTCGTGCGGTTTTATCTGGCCGACGCCGCAACATGCAGGTTGAGTTTGAGCGCATTGATATTCGATTAGTTGAGATTAAAGGTGTTTTAAATCTGCAATTGATGCAAAACGATGGACGTGCAACAACTACCAAGAACCTTTTGCCGCAACAAGTTGCTGTGGATCAGTTACTAGATAGCGGCTATGCAAACATCACTGTTGAAAGCACACACGAGGCTTACTCGGTGCGAATAACAAAGAGCGGGGATGCCCAGGTGCACACAGAAAAGCGTGAATCAGAACAAGACCTGGCACATGATAAAAAGAAGGATCGGCTGTTAGATTCAAACGATCCCTTCTTACGTGAAGTTGGTATCGCAGATGCTAAAGGAATCATTAAGCCTTCCCGTCAAGATAAGTACAAGCAGGTCGAGGAGTTCTTGCGTTTGCTTTCGCCAACTCTCAACGCTGCAATTGAGGCTGGGCAAATTCATAAACCCACTGCGCAAAATCCTTTGCGCATCACAGATCTTGGTTGTGGACATGCTTACTTAACCTTTGCAGCCCATCAGTTCCTGATGAAATCTGGAATCCCAGTTGAAATAACGGGAATCGATGTTCGTCCAGAGTCAAGAGATCGCAACAACGCTATTGCGCAAAAACTGGGCATTACAAAGACAATTAACTTCAAGGCTGAAGAGATTTCAAAAACGACGGCAGATATGGCAGATGTTGCCATTGCCTTACATGCTTGTGATACCGCAACAGATGATGCAATTGCATGGGCTGTTAACGGCGGAGCAAAGCTTTTGTTAATTGCACCGTGCTGTCATCACGATATTCAAAAGCAAATAGATAGTGCGCCAGAACCATGGGGAGCGCTAACAAAGTTTGGTTTAATGAAAGAGCGCCTTGGTGATCTTTTGACTGATTCTTTGCGTGCTCAGCTCTTGCGAATAGTTGGATATCGAGTTGAGGTAATTGAGTTTGTTGGGGGAGAACACACTCCACGTAATTTGATGATTCGTGCAGTCAAGACAGATGCAAAGCCAGAGCAGTTAGATATTGATAGATATCTCGAAATTACCGCACAATGGGGCCTTACTCCTGCCTTAGAGAAGAAACTTCCTACTCTTAACATCCGTTAGACTTGGGACATGTCCAAGGTCCTAGCATCCCTTCCGGTTGGCGAAAAAGTAGGTATCGCCTTTTCTGGTGGGCTCGACACATCAGTGGCTGTTGCCTGGATGCGAGACAAAGGCGCAGTGCCTTGCACCTACACAGCAGATCTTGGCCAGTATGACGAGCCAGATATTGATTCAGTTCCAGTGCGCGCAAAGGAATACGGCGCAGAGATCTCACGCCTTGTTGATTGCAAGAGCGCACTTGTTGAAGAAGGTCTAGCTGCTATTGCTTGCGGTGCCTTTCACATTCGTTCCGGCGGAAAACAATATTTCAATACGACTCCACTTGGACGCGCGGTCACAGGAACAATGCTTGTGCGCGCGATGCATTCAGATTCAGTTGAAATCTGGGGCGACGGATCAACATATAAGGGCAATGACATCGAGCGTTTCTATCGTTATGGCCTTCTAGCAAATCCAAACTTGCGTATCTATAAGCCATGGCTGGATCAAGATTTCGTAACAGAACTTGGCGGCCGTAAGGAAATGTCTGAATGGTTAGTCGCTCATGGCTTGCCATATCGCGACAGCACCGAAAAGGCATACTCAACGGATGCAAACATTTTGGGTGCAACACATGAGGCAAAGAGCCTTGAGAACTTAGATACTTCAGTTGAGTTAGTTCAACCAATTATGGGTGTTCGCTTCTGGGATCCAGCGGTAAAGATCGAGACTGAAGATGTGAAGATCTCATTTAAGCAAGGTCGCCCCGTTGCAATCAATGGCAAATCTTTTGATGATGTTGTTGATTTGATGAAGCAAGCAAATGCTGTCGGTGGTCGCCACGGTCTTGGCATGGCAGATCAGATTGAAAACAGAATCATTGAGGCAAAGAGCCGTGGAATTTATGAAGCACCAGGAATGGCGCTGCTCTTTATTGCATATGAGCGTTTAATCAGTGCAATCCACAATGAAGACACTATTGCTAACTATCACGCAGAAGGTCGCCGTCTAGGTCGGCTTTTGTATGAGGGTCGCTGGTTTGATCCACAAGCGTTAATGCTTCGTGAATCACTCATGCGTTGGGTTGCATCTGCTGTTACAGGTGAAGTAACTATTCGCATGCGCCGCGGTGATGATTACTCAATCATCAATACAACCGGCCCAGGACTTAGCTACCACCCAGAAAAACTGTCAATGGAGCGCACAGAAAACGTTGCCTTTGGTCCAGTAGATCGCATCGGTCAATTAACTATGCGAAACCTTGATATTGCCGATACCCGTGCCAAGTTAGAGCTCTATCGCGCGCAGGGTCAGATCGGTGATGGGGAATTTAAACTAATCGGCGAAATCGAATAACGGGGAGAACAGTGCCAAAGAAGACTCTAGTAAAAATATTTGCGGTTTTGGCCGTAGCAGCAATTGCATTTGCATCAATTACTACTCTCGGAGGAGATGACACAGTGTCAGGAACAGCAGCAGGATTGCCAGCAGTAACAGGTAACGCAGGTGAAGCACCAACAATCACACCACCAACAGGTGCAGCACCTACAACATTGCAGACACAAGACATCATCGTTGGTACTGGTACAGAAGTTCTGCCAACTTCAACTTTGACAGTTCATTACACATTGATGACTTGGTCAAACGGCGCGCTAATTGAATCTTCATGGTCAGGCGGACAGCCAGCAACATTCCCA
>JBIILL010000049.1:0-8403 GCA_044232665.1 Candidatus Planktophila sp.
AAGGTACAGAGAACCGCCGAGCAATTATTGCTGGATGGGTTGAGGGAGTTCGCTTGATAGACAACATGCCAATGGTGGGGAGATAACAATGTTATTAACGGTTGACGTTGGAAACACAAATACTGTCCTTGGAATCTTTGATGATAAGGAATTGGTTCACTCGTGGAGAGTTAAAACAGATCCTCGCAGCACCGCAGATGAGTTGTGGCTGCAGTATCGCGCTCTCATCGAGGACTACAAGATGACTGGCTTAGCTGTTTGTTCAACTGTTCCTGCCACGTTGCGTGAACTTCGCACGATGATTGCTGATTATTTTGCAGATGTTCGAGTAACTATTGTTGAACCAGGTATCAAAACTGGTGTGCCACTACTGGTCGATAACCCAAAGGAAATCGGTGCAGATCGCATTGTTAATACCTTGGCTGCTCACACTTTGTTTGGTGGACCGGCAATTGTTGTGGACTTTGGAACTTCAACGAATCTGGATGTTGTGTCGCCAAAGGGAGAATTTCTAGGTGGAGCACTGGCACCTGGAATTGAAATCTCAGTTGATGCATTAGCTGCTCGCGCAGCCCAGCTTCGCAAAGTTGAATTAATCAGACCAAAAAATGTCATCGGCAAGAACACAGTTGAGGCGCTGCAATCTGGAACTATTTATGGATTTGCAGGCCAGGTTGATGGATTAGTCGATCGAATCACAGCAGAGCTAATGGATTCTTATTCTGAAAAGCCAACAGTTATTGCAACGGGTGGATTAGCCCCATTGATTATCGGAGTTTCAGAAACTATCGACCACCATGAGCCTGATTTGACCCTCATTGGACTTCGCCTAATTCACGAACGAAATGCCTAAGTCGGTAGACTTCGCATCCTATGAGCACAGAAAACGCACCGATTGAAGAGGATCTGCCTGAGCAGCTCCGTATTCGACGTGAAAAGCGCGCCTCATTATTAGAGCGCAACATTGAGCCTTATCCAGTCTCTGTGCCTCGCACGAAATCTCTTGTTGAAATTCGTGAGAAGTATGTTGGACTTGAAATTGATGTTGCAACAGGAGATATCGAATCTTTAACCGGACGAATCATCTTTAAGCGCGATACAGGAAAGCTTTGCTTTGCAACGTTGCGCGAAGGCGATGGAACAGAAATACAGGCCATGTTGTCCTTGGACAAGGTTGGCCAAGATGTTCTTGATTCATGGAAAGCAGATATTGATTTAGGTGACATTGTTTCTGTAACGGGCGAGATCATTACTTCAAAGCGTGGAGAGCTATCAATCCTTGCCAACTCTTGGACTCTGGCTTCAAAGTCACTTCGCCCATTGCCAAATGATCACAAGCCGATGTCAGAAGAGACTCGAGTTCGTATGCGTTATGTGGATTTAATTGTGCGCCCTGAAGCACGTAGTAATGCTCGTATGCGCCCAGCTGTCATGAAGTCACTTCGAGACACATTTGATAAAGCAAACTTTGTTGAAGTTGAAACTCCAATGCTTCAGGTGATGCATGGTGGAGCCGCAGCACGACCATTCAAATCATTCTCTAATGCTTATGACATGGATCTGTACTTGCGTATTGCGCCAGAACTCTTCTTAAAGCGCTGTGTTGTTGGCGGTATCGAGCGTGTGTTTGAAATCAACCGCAATTTCCGTAATGAAGGCGCTGACTCATCTCACTCACCTGAGTTTGCAATGATTGAAAGCTATATGGCTTATGGCGACTGGATGTCTATCGCAGATTTAACTCGCACCCTTGTTCAGAACGCTGCGATGGCAGTTGCTGGTTCACATATAGTTACACACCATGATGGACGCCAGGCAGACCTTGGTGGCCAGTGGAAGCAGATCTCCTTATATGACGCTATTTCTAATGGTGTTGGGCAAAGCGTTACAGCCCTTACCCCTATTGCAGAATTGAAGAAGATTGCCGAAAAAATAGGTATGAAAATTGATCCAAAGTGGATTACCGGAAAGCTGGCCGAAGAAATCTTCGAGAATGTTGCACGACATGAATTAATCGAACCAACTTTTGTTATGGGCTTCCCGGTTGATACTTCACCACTTGTTCGCGCCCACCGCGATTTACCGGGCGTTGCTGAAAAGTGGGATTTATATATTGATGGCTTTGAACTTGCAACAGGCTATTCGGAATTAATTGATCCTGTTGTTCAGCGCGATCGTTTAGTTGAACAAGCAACACTTGGCTCAAAGGGTGATCTTGAAGCTATGCAAGTAGATGAAGATTTCTTGCGCGCGATGGAGTTTGCAATGCCGCCAACTGGTGGAATGGGCATGGGCGTTGATCGTTTACTCATGGCACTTACTGGTCTTGGAATTCGCGAAACAATTTTGTTCCCACTTGTTAAACCAGAAATTGATTAATCGATGGAGATTCGTCTAGCACGCACCAGTGATATTAAGGGCATTCGTCAATTAATTGACTCCTATGCACCACAAGGTCGTTTGCTTACAAAAGAAACTGTAACTTTGTATGAAAGCGTCCAAGAATTTACTGTTGCCGTTGAAGGCAATGAAGTTATTGGTTGCGGCGCACTGCACATTTTGTGGGAAGACCTTGCAGAGGTTCGTACAGTTGCAGTGTCAGAAAAGGTTCGTGGCAAAGGTGTTGGTCATCAAATCCTTGAATCAATCATTGATCGTGCGAAAAATATTGGCGTGGAGCGAATCTTCTGTTTGACCTTTGAAATAGATTTCTTCACTCGCCATGGATTTGAAGTTATCGAAGGAACCCCAGTTGAGCCAGAGATCTACAAGGAACTCCTGCGCTCTTACGATGCTGGTGTGGCAGAGTTCCTTGATCTTGAGTCGGTAAAGCCCAATACCCTGGGAAATACCCGAATGCTCAAGAAGCTATAGGAACCTAGATTTAGTCCTTTTTTGGGCGTAACACCGCCATATTTGGGGTTGTAAAACTCAGATGCAATCCACCTCGCGAGCGTAGGCCTGCAGGTATTAGGCTTAACGAAAGATCGACCCAAAGGAGCACCGCCCATGTTTGAGCGCTTTACCGACAGAGCCCGCCGAGTTGTTGTGCTGGCCCAAGAAGAAGCACGCATGCTCAATCACAACTACATCGGTACTGAGCACATCCTGCTTGGATTAATTCACGAAGGTGAAGGCGTTGCAGCTAAGGGTCTTGAATCATTAGGCATCTCACTTGAAGGTGTGCGCGCACAAGTTGAAGAAATTATCGGACAAGGTCAGCAAGCACCAAGTGGTCACATTCCATTTACTCCGCGCGCGAAAAAAGTTCTAGAACTTTCACTTCGTGAAGCGTTGCAGTTAGGTCACAACTACATTGGAACAGAACACATTCTTTTAGGTTTGATCCGTGAAGGCGAGGGTGTTGCTGCACAAGTTCTTGTAAAGCTTGGCGCAGATCTCAATCGTGTTCGCCAACAAGTTATTCAACTTCTCTCTGGTTACCAAGGAAAAGAAGCAGTTCAAACTGGTGGACCTGCAGAAGGCACACCATCAACATCATTAGTACTTGATCAGTTTGGTCGAAACCTCACACAAGCTGCCCGCGAAGGAAAGCTTGATCCAGTTATTGGTCGCGAGAATGAAATTGAGCGCGTTATGCAAGTTCTTTCACGCCGCACAAAGAACAACCCAGTTCTAATTGGTGAGCCTGGTGTTGGTAAGACAGCTGTTGTTGAAGGTCTTGCACAAGCAATCTACAAGAACGATGTCCCAGAAACTTTGAAAGATAAGCAGCTCTACTCACTAGATTTAGGTGCGCTTGTTGCAGGTAGCCGCTACCGTGGAGATTTCGAAGAGCGCTTGAAGAAGGTGCTTAAGGAGATCAAAACTCGCGGTGACATCATTCTTTTCATCGATGAAATTCACACACTTGTTGGCGCTGGCGCTGCAGAAGGTGCAATTGATGCTGCAAGCATCTTGAAGCCAATGCTTGCACGCGGTGAGTTACAGACAATTGGTGCAACAACTCTTGATGAGTACCGCAAGCATGTTGAGAAGGATGCAGCCCTAGAACGCCGCTTCCAGCCAATTCAGGTTAAAGAGCCTTCTGTTGCGCACACTATTGAGATCTTGAAGGGTCTTCGCGATCGTTACGAAACACATCACCGTGTTTCAATCACCGATGGAGCTCTCGCTGCTGCTGCAAACCTTGCAGATCGCTATGTGTCAGATCGTTTCTTGCCAGATAAGGCGATCGACCTTATTGATGAAGCGGGTTCACGTCTTCGCATTAAGCGCATGACAGCCCCTGCAGAGCTGCGTGAATTTGATGAAAAGATTGCAAATGCTCGCAAGGCGAAAGAGTCTGCAATTGACGGACAAGATTTCGAACTTGCAGCAACCCTTCGTGATCAGGAAAAAACACTTATCACTGAGAAGCAGGACGCTGAAAAGAATTGGAAAGCAACCGATCTAGACAAGGTCACTGAGGTTGATGAAGAACTCATCGCTCAGGTTCTATCTGCATCAACTGGTATTCCGGTCTTTAAGTTAACTGAAGAAGAGACAGCACGTCTGCTTCGCATGGAAGATGAACTACACAACCGTGTTATCGGACAAGACCAAGCGATCAAGGCGTTGTCACAAGCAATCCGTCGCACACGCGCAGGTCTTAAGGATCCACGTCGTCCTGGTGGATCATTTATCTTCGCTGGTCCTTCAGGTGTTGGTAAGACTGAACTTTCTCGCACACTTGCTTCATTCTTGTTTGGTGATCAAGATGCGTTGATTCAACTTGATATGTCTGAGTACTCAGAGCGTCACACCGCATCACGTTTATTCGGTGCACCTCCAGGATATGTTGGATATGACGAGGGTGGACAGCTCACTGAAAAGGTTCGCCGTCGTCCATTCTCTGTTGTGCTCTTCGATGAAATCGAAAAGGCACACCCAGATATCTTCAACTCACTGCTACAGGTACTAGAAGAAGGTCATCTGACTGACTCACAGGGCCGAAAAGTAGATTTCAAGAATACTGTCATCATCATGACAACAAACCTTGGTACTCGTGACATCTCTAAGTCACTCGGCCTTGGCTTTGCTAACAGTGATGACGATATGACTAATTACGAGCGCATGAAGGGCAAGGTTAGTGATGAACTTAAGTCACACTTCCGCCCTGAGTTCCTCAACCGTATTGATGACATCATCGTCTTCCACCAGTTGACTAAGCCACAGATCATTCAGATCGTTGATCTCATGCTGAAAAATCTTGATGATCGTTTGCAGTCAAAGGACATGGGCATCGAGCTCACTCCTGCTGCTAAGGATCTTCTGGCAGAGCGTGGTTACGATCCACTACTTGGTGCACGTCCACTGCGTCGTGTTATTCAACGTGAGATCGAAGATGGATTGTCGGAGCGAATCTTGTTCGGCGAGCTAAAGGCTGGCGAGATTATCGTTGTTGATGTTGAGGGAGAAGGGGCGGAAGCTAAATTCACTTTTGCGGGAGCACCAAAGGTGGCAACGCCTGATACGCCTGAAGATCTTGCAGAAGCGCCAACTGCATAAAGATTGACCGCTTAGGCCCCACTTAGTTATTCACTAAGTGGGGCTTTTGCTTTACACTTTTAAAATGCGCCGGATTTTATTAACCGAAGCCGATCAATTCCCAATTACTGATGAACTTGTGAATCTGATTGCGCAAGAAGGTTATGAGTTAAAAAGAATGAATGGTTACGAGCAGCAAGATATTCGCGAAGCTGGCAAGGACTGCTTCGGAATACTTATGTTTCATGGTGATATTGATGGTGGTACACTGGATAGCTTCCAACAGATGCGGATTATTTCTCGTGTAGGCACCGGATATGAGAAAATTGATGTTTGTGAAGCTGATCGTCGTGGGGTAGTTGTAACCAATGTACCTGGCGCCTTTACGGATGTTCTTGCTGATCACGCCATGCTATTTGTTCTTATGTATGCCCGTCAGATGCCATTTATCTTGCGTTCTCGACAATCACATCACTGGCCTGCGCCTCAGGAATTTCCCGCCAGTGGGGATCTCGGGGATCAAACATTGGGAATCATTGGTTTTGGACCGAGTGGACAGGCACTTGCACAGCGCGCATTAGCTTTTGGGATGGAGGTTAAAGCTTGGTCTCGAACCAGAAAACCTGACATCGCATCTCAAATGGGGGTTCAAGAGGTTGCTCTTGAGGAAGCTCTGAATTGTGATTACGTATCACTCCATGTTGCCCTAACCCCTGACACGGCACACATTATTAATGCTAAATCCCTTAAACAATTCAAGAGCAGTGGCGTACTGATCAACATTGGGCGAGGTGGCTTGGTTGATGAAAACGCATTGATAGAAGCACTCGATTCAGATCGACTTAGGGGTGCAGGTCTTGATGTTGTCGATCCAGAACCGCTGCCACCTTCTAGCCCGCTATGGCAGCATGAGAAAGTCGAACTTACTTTTCATTCGGCCGCATTTACGGCAGCTGGTGGCGAAAGATGTATGCGAGCAGCACTTGAAGAGATCTTTCGAGTTGGTAGTGGCCAAGAACCGTTGAATCGAGTTAAGAGTTAGTTCCTAACTTCTTGAGTGCATCTCCACTAACGCGATACACCGTCCACTCATCCATGGCCACTGCGCCTAAGGATTTGTAGAAATCAATACTTGGTTGGTTCCAATCCAGAACCCACCATTGCAATCTTTCATAATCACGTTCAACGCAGATCTTTCCCAGTTCTTTAAGGAAAGCTAAGCCGTAACCCTTGCCGCGATAGGCGGGATCAACATAGAGATCTTCAAGATAAATCCCTGGCTTACCAATCCAAGTTGAGTAGTTAAGGAACCAGATAGAAATTCCGACTACAAGGCCGTTGTCTTCTGCAACATGGCAGTAGGCAACAGGATTGTCGCTAAATATTGATTGATTGATCTGCTCAAGCGTGGCCTTAGCCTCTAGCGGTGCTTTTTCATACTCAGCAAGGTCTTTTATGAGCTGAAGTATCCGTGGAGCATCCTCTTTAGTGGCGTAACGAATCATGCGTGAAGTGTAGAGGAATATATGCATGCTAGATACTTTCGAGGATGTGTTCTATTCTTTAGGAACTATGCCAAGCAACGACAAAGCACCCGAGTTAGGTTCACTTAGAACTGAACAAGTAGATTCAAAGTTTCAGATGCTTGATGTCATGACTGTTTCTGAGTTACTACAAGCGATGAATGAAAGTGACACCGAAGTACCTAAGGCGGTTAGTGTAGTTTTACCTAAAATCGAGAAAGCTATCGATGGTGTTGTTGATCGCATGTTGCAAGGTGGTCGCTTAATTTATTTAGGTGCCGGAACTTCAGGGCGCCTAGGCGTGTTGGATGCGGCTGAATGCGGTCCGACCTTTTCTGTCTCTACAGATCAGGTGGTCGCATTTATTGCCGGTGGAGATACTGCGTTACGAAACCCTGTGGAAGGTGCTGAAGATAATCCTGAACTTGGCGTTGCTGATTTGAAAGCAGCAAATGTTTCACAACGAGATGTTGTGGTTGGAATTGCAGCAAGTGGTCGAACCCCATATGTTTTGGGAGGACTTGATTACGCGAAAACCGTTGGGGCTTTGACCATCGCAATTACCTGTAATCCAAACTCTGAAGCGGGCAAGAGAAGTGATCACGCATTAGATATTGATTCTGGTCCAGAATTATTGGCAGGATCCACTCGGTTAAAATCTGGAACAGCTCAAAAGATGGTTTTAAATATGATTTCCACAATTTCAATGGTTCGTTTGGGAAAGACCTTTGGCAATTTGATGGTGGATCTTCAAATCAGCAATGAGAAACTTCAAGACCGTGCCGTGCGAATAATTGAGAAGGCAACCGGAGCTTCGAAGAAAGAGTCAACAGAAGCATTACAAGCATCAGGACATGAAGTTAAAGTTGCGATCTTGATGCTTTTGCTCAACTTAGACCCAACTGCAGCACGCACAAGACTTCATGCCTCCTCGAACCGCATTAGGGAAGCGCTCACAGAGTCTTGATTATCAAGAATTGTTATTAAAGTCAGAAATTTTCGGTAAGTATTGCGATTAAATAGTTAAAAATCAATGATTCTGGGTGCTTGACGGATTGCCCAATACGCAGCATGATTTTTCATGAATGAGGCGAGGTGGTGAAAGAAATTTTCATGTTGCCGAGACCGAATAACTGATGTGTTCAAATTGAATATGTCATCTAGGAAGGAACTGCATAGTGATTAGTAAAAAGAGATTTCTAGTTGGCGGAGTGGCCTTAGCGTTAATGGCTGGCACTCTTGTTTCAACTCCAGCAAAGGCAGCAAGTTCTGAACTTGTTATCGGATCTGTTTTGGATATCGATAAACTGGATCCACACACATCAACAAACTTCGCAACCGTGCGTGCACTTGGTTTGGTGTATTCAAGCTTGGTAGAAGTTGGTCCAGG
>JBIILL010000127.1:0-2732 GCA_044232665.1 Candidatus Planktophila sp.
CACATGCTTGAAGTAGCTGGGTTGCTTACTGCCCTTCAAAGTGCGATTTTGAAAAAAGCATCTGAATATGTAAACGATCCAGCACCTGGATTTACACACATTCAACATGCTCAACCAGTTTCCTTTGGACATGAATTAGCTAAGCACGCCCATGCTTTTGCTCGTGATCTTGATCGCATAAATGATTGGTTAGCGCGCACATCAGTTAGTTCACTTGGCGCTGGAGCACTTGCGGGTTCATCTCTTCCACTTGAGCCAGCCTTTACCGCAAAGAATCTAGGTTTTGAATCCACTTTTGCAAACAGTATTGATGCGGTCAGTGATCGTGATTATGTTGCTGAAGCGCTATTTATTTGCGCAATGATCGGAAATCATTTGTCACGCATTGGTGAAGAGTGGACGCTGTGGGCTTCGCAAGAGTTTGCTTGGGCAAAGGTCGCAGATGCTTACTCAACTGGCTCTTCAATCATGCCTCAGAAAAAAAACCCGGATATGGCAGAGCTTGCTCGTGGTAAATCTGGTCGCCTTGTTGGAAATCTCATGAGTGTGTTAACAATGCTCAAGGGTTTGCCATTTGCATACAACCGCGATTTGCAAGAGGATAAGGAACCATTGTTTGACAGCATCGACACACTAATGTTGGTTCTGCCTGCAGTTACCGGGATGATTGCGACCACAGATTTTGATCGCGAGAAGATGGCGTTTGCTGCACCTGCTGGATTCTCACTTGCAACAGAGATTGCTGATTACCTAGCAAAGAAGAACGTTCCATTTGCTGATGCGCACGAAGCTGCAGGAAAGTGTGTAGCGATGTGTGAATCTTTTTCTCGTCAGTTACATGAATTAACCGATTCTGAATTTCTACAGGTGCACCCACAACTAGATGGGGGAGTACGTGATGTTCTTACAGTTCATGGTGCTATCAACTCCCGCACAACATCTGGCGGAACAGCACCTGTTCTTGTCGCTGCACAAATCAAAGAAGCTCTAGCTGCCAATACCAAAACCGAGAAGGAAATTGCCAGCAAGCACAAGGCATTTTCAGAGATGATGAGCGCATGAACCTGATTGAAGATCTTCGCTGGCGTGGATTATTGGCGCAAACAACTGATGAAAAGGCGTTGCTCGAAGCGCTTAAGAAGCCAACAACGCTCTATGTTGGCTTTGATCCAACTGCGCCTTCACTTCACGCAGGCAACTTGGTTGTTCTACTCGTACTTCGTCGTTTCCAATTAGTAGGACATAACCCGATTGCTTTGGTCGGTGGAGCCACAGGACTAGTCGGTGATCCCAGCGGAAAGAATGAAGAGCGCACCCTAAACAGCACTGAGATTGTTGAAGGCTGGGTCAATCGCATACGTAACCAAGTTTCAGCTTTTCTCGATTTTGATGCACCGAAAAATCCAGCAGCAGTTGTTAATAACCTTGACTGGACTTCACCGCTGAGTGCCATTGAATTCTTGCGCGATATTGGTAAGCACTTTAGCGTCAATCAGATGTTGTCTAAAGATTCCGTGTCTGCACGTCTTGAAGGTGGTGGTATTTCATACACCGAGTTTTCATACCAAGTTTTACAGTCCTACGACTTCCTAGAACTCTACCGACGTAACAACTGCACACTTCAAGTGGGTGGTTCGGACCAGTGGGGAAATATTGTCGCCGGTCTTGATCTGATTCGCCGCGTTGAGCAAGGCAGCGGTCATGCATTAACCGTTCCACTGTTGATGAAGGCTGATGGAACAAAGTTTGGTAAGACTGCAGGTGGCTCTGTGTGGCTAGATCCGGAGATGACATCGCCGTATGCGTTCTTCCAGTTCTGGTTAAACAGCGATGATAAGGATGTTATTAATTTCCTAAAGGTATTTTCTTTCAAGTCCCACGCAGAAATAACCGAGCTTGAAAATTCACACAATGAAAATCCAGGTTTACGTGAGGCACACCGCGCACTTGCTCGTGAACTGACCTCTCTTGTGCATTCAGAGGAGACAACAGAACGTGTTGAAGCTGCAGCACGCGCACTTTTTGGGCAAGGTGAGCTCTCTGAACTAGATGAAGCAACACTTGCATCAGCACTTGCTGAACTTCCGCGCACGACAGTTTCATCTTCTGAAGAAATTCCAACCTGGGTTGATCTCCTAGCAGCAACTGGGGTCGTTGACTCGAAATCTGCTGCGCGCCGCATCGTCAAAGAGGGTGGTGCTTATCTCAATAATGAGAAGATTTCGGGAGAAGATTTCAGACCCTCAAAATCTGACTTTTTATGCGGAAAATATGCAGTTTTGAGAAAAGGCAAGAGAGATCTCGCCGCCGTGGAATTAACCTAAAATCAGGCGTTTGGCTCTAAAACCCTAGCGGGCATGCATAATTCGAGTTTTTCAGTGTTTTGTAGAAATAGGTTGTGTATCTGTCACCCGATTTGACCGGTCCAGCGGGGGTCTGTATAGTTACGCTCCTTGCTGGGAACGGACGATTTAGGCCGGACAGTAGGCGTCGAAGTTCAAGAAATTGAGCTTTAGCCAGATCTAGTACCTCATTTAGGCCAGTTTGACCGAGCCTGCGTGCATGCACTAAGTTTGGCGGTCTGCCCTGAAAATTAGGAGAAATCCTGAGACTCAGTGCGCATCCGTACCTTGAGAACTCAACAGCGTGCCATAAGTCAATGCCAATAGTGGCTTAGTTCGTCATGCTTTCAATAGCGAAAAATCATTGTTTTACAGTGCTTTTTGATTAAT
>JBIILL010000004.1:0-24904 GCA_044232665.1 Candidatus Planktophila sp.
TTCAACAATGATTGGTGCGCAAGCTTCAAATGATCAACTTCAAAAGATTCTTTCCTATATCGAAATTGGAAGGAAAGAGGGAGCAAAAATAATTACTGGTGGTGAGCAAGCCGACCTAGGCGGCGAATTATCTGGCGGTTACTACGTGACTCCAACAATCTTTGAAGGCAAAAACAGCATGCGTATCTTCCAAGAAGAGATCTTTGGACCAGTTGTCTCTGTTACAAAGTTCGATGGCTTTGATAACGCAATGGAAATCGCAAATGACACCTTGTATGGATTAGGTGCAGGTGTGTGGACTCGTGACACAAACACCGCCTACCGTGCAGGGCGTGAAATCAAAGCTGGACGTGTGTGGACGAACTGTTATCACGCATATCCAGCAGGAGCAGCATTCGGCGGTTACAAGTCATCCGGTATCGGACGCGAAAACCACAAGATGATGCTCGATCACTATCAGCAGACAAAGAACTTGCTTGTTTCGTATTCACCAAACAAGCTCGGATTCTTCTAAGCCGAATACAGTTACTACATGGAGAATCCATTACGCGTTGAGTTGACCGAGCTTGCCGAAGAACTTCTTCGCAAGTTGACCTCAACTCATGGCCCATTGATGTTTCATCAATCAGGCGGGTGCTGTGATGGATCTTCTCCCATGTGTTACCCAGCAGGAGAGTTTCGCGTTGGCGGACAAGATGTGAAGCTGGGAGATTTGGTAGTAGCCGGCATTCAGGAACCAATTGGTTTTTGGATGTCGGCTTCTCAATTTGAGTATTGGAAACACACACATTTAACTGTTGATGTAGTTGATGGTCGGGGCGGTGGATTTTCACTTGAATCACCAGAAGGAAAACGATTCTTAATTCGCTCACGCCTATTTACAGATGAAGAATGGGCAATTCTTGAACACCAAGAGGTACCTACGGGGGCTTACTAGTTACTATTAGGGCTTAACTAATGGTGGTGGGGGAGGCTGTGCGTGTTTGAAGCATTAATTCTCGGCATCGTTCAAGGCCTCACCGAATTCTTACCTATCTCATCTAGTGCTCACATTCGCATCGTTGGTGAGTTTATGAACAAGGCCCAAGATCCTGGCGCACGGTTTACTGCAATCACACAGATCGGCACAGAACTAGCGGTTCTTATCTTCTTCCGCAATGACATCAAAGCAATTCTTGTTTCTTGGTTTAGACAGGTTTTAAAGCGCACAGAGCTAAGTACTGAAGAAAAGGGCCAGGCCCGTATGGGTTGGCTCATCATTATTGGAAGCGTTCCTATCGTCGTGCTTGGCTATTTTGGCAGAGACATCATTACAAATGATCTTCGCTCACTGTGGTTGATTGCATCTGTGATGATCATCTTTGGTGTGATCCTTGGTATTGCAGATAAGTATGGGAAGAGTGAGCGTTCTTTAGGACAACTAAGTACCAAGCACGGTGTTCTCTATGGCTCAGCACAAGCTTTGGCATTAATTCCTGGAGTCTCACGCTCTGGTGCAACGATTGCTATGGGTCGTTTCTTGGGATATTCCCGCGAAGCTGCTCTTCGCTACTCTTTCTTACTTGCTCTACCTGCAGTTTTCGGTAGTGGTTTTTATCAATTAAAGGATGCATTTTCTGCAGATGCGGCGCCCAATGTGTTTTCGATTCCAGAAACCTTTGCAGCTACTGCTGTGGCATTTGGTGTGGGCTATGTAGTAATTGCTTGGTTACTAAAGTTTGTTTCAACTAAGAGTTTCATGCCCTTCATCATCTATCGCGTGGTTCTGGGTTCTGCACTCCTTGTTCTCTTGGCAACGGGTGTTATTTCAGCATAAGCAATACCCTAGAATTACCCGGTGTTTGCATTCCACAAGTTCCCATTAACCAAGCCACTTGCAGATAAGTTTCGTGAAAATGTCTCAGGCTCAAAAGACGGACGTCCTGATTGGGTTAATTCAATTGCAGTGGGATCAGGCCCTGGATTGTTTGGTCCAGGTAGTGCGGTGTGGCAGGTGCATGGATGTATTGCAACACTAGTTGGTGGAGTTCGTGCTCTCTTGCTACAAGCGGCACACCCTGCTCCGTTATCAGGAGTGGCAGAGCACTCTCGATATGAATCAGATCCATTAGGTCGATTAGCAGGAACAACACGTTGGTTAACGGTTACAACATTTGCGGCTACTGAAGTAATAGACCGTGAAGCGGCGCGAGTAAATGCGATGCACGATCACGTTAAAGGTGAATTTAGAAACAAGCAGGGCCACGAGCAGAGTTATAAAGCCAAGGACCCACGATTTCTACTGTGGGTGCATTGTGCTTTCACCGACTCATTCCTAAAAGCACACCTTGCTCTTGGTTACCCCATCGATCAAGGCGCCGATACTTACGTGGCACAGTGGAGCAAAAGCGCTATTCCGCTCGGGTTAACTAACGCACCAATGTCGGTTGCAGAGTTAGAGGCAGCACTTGATGATTTCCGCAAGAACGACTTGGCAAACGTTGCCCGCACGGCAGAAGTTGTTCGCTTCATTTTAAATCCACCATTTGATGGTGCTGGAAAGTTCTTTTATAAAGTCATTTCTAATGCTGCAATTGCAACACTAGATCAACACGAACTCATACTTCTAGGTTTAGAAAAACGATCAAAGTTGTGGCTAAAAATTTCACGCATCAGCTTGGATCTCTTTCTAGCTATTTTGGGGCCAGAGGCGCCGGCAGTGGCGGTAGCACGAGAGCGAATAGCTAATTCACAGTAGGCGCTAGGTGCTAACACTCATGGTTATACATCACACATGGATTTGGTGACCTAGTTAATACCTTGCATAGAGGTAGCCCTCGCAAAAACTCTTAATTAACTTTTCATAAGTGGAACTCTTTCTCCTGTAAGAACTGCACAACACAGGAGAGATGGAAAACTTAATGAATATGCAGAGTTCTAGAAAAACAAGGATCTTCGTACTTTTAACAACAGCATTATTCGTTTTCGCAAACGCAGCGCCAGCTAACGCGGCCAACAAGACTATTACGTGTTACAAAGGCACAATCGTTAAAAAAGTAACGGCTGCCAAGCCAAAGTGCCCAACTGGATACACAACAACAAAGCCAAAGGTAACCACAAAGCCAGCAGCACCAGCTGCGGCAGCAACTGTTGCTTTCAGTGGCACCTATAAAGGCAATCTTGCAATCGTGTGGGGAGATACATACCTACAAGTTACTTCAGTTACAGGTAAGGGAACAGGAAATGTTCTTGGCCTTACAGATTTATCCGGCACTGCAGCTGCAGCCCCAGCCGGACTTTGTGACACCTTTGATGCCAAGGGATCGATCGGTGGCGGCGGAAACACACTCAACGTCTCTTTTGATACATCAGCAAAAGGTTGCGCAGAAGATGAGTCTGCTCCAACAACAATCAAAATTACTGGTAACGCGCAAATAACAGGCGGAACAGGTAAGTACGCAGGAGCAACCGGAACTCTTAAAGTTTCAGGAGTTTTTAGTGTTAAGGGTGGAGCTAAAGAAACTGCAGCGTTCACTATGGATGTAAGCGGAAATATCAAAACCAAATAATTAGTAAGTCCGGCACGAACAATTGAAGGAGAAGCAATGAAAAAGGTAATTTCAGGAATAGCAATAGTGGCACTAGCCATCGCTGGTGGCGCGGTAACTGGCGGTGCTGCCTATGCTGCACCAGCTGCAACAACATTGATCATGTCAGGTGGTAACGGAGTATTTGATCTGGGCCCAATTGTCATCAATGGAACAGCAAGTGCAGCTGGATCAGTTGCATACTCTGTAAACGGCAAAGTTGTTGCGGGCTGTGAAGCTGTGCCAACGACTACCGTTGCACCATTTGTTGCAAAATGCTCATGGATTCCTGCAGCATCTGGCACAACTGTTATCACTGGTGCATTTACACCAACTGATGTGGCTGCTTTCGCACCTGCTGCAAGTAACAACTTGAATGTAAAGATAGGTATTCCAGTTCAGGGAATTGTGTCTCCCCTTCATATTTACGTAGACACAGTCTTGGCGTCAGGATCAACAGGGGCCCTTGCTCCACGCTTTAACGGTTGCGCCATCATGAATGAGTTCATGGTTGGTCAAACAATCGTCTTTCGTGTTTATGCCAATAACGCCGATCAAGGTGGAGCGGTGATGGATTCTTCCAACACTTCTAAGGCATTCATTGAGGTTGCCGGCATTAAAGATCCAATTGCAATGTCTTATGGAAACCACAGCGGAGTTGCTTTCTGGACAGCTGTTCTAAAGACAGGTGCAGCACCTCTCTATAGCACCATCGGTGTTATTAACTTCAAGGTAACAATGGTCGCTAAGGACTCAACCACAATGAAGGTGCTTTCAACAAAGCTAACTCCTAAATTGGAAAATGGAAAGCGCGTACTTGATGCTTCAGGTCGCTCAGTTTATGAGCGCGTTAGTTACTACCGCACAGTCAATTTATCTGTTCCTCTAAAGGGAGCAACAGGAACTTGGTCTTCAAACTTTACTGCCAATTCACAGTTAAGTTTGTTTGCTGCACCGGTTGCAACAAAGTAAACATCCAATAACTTTATGATCGGAGAGAAAATGCGTAAGAGATATGGTGTGGCGCGAGTAGGAGCGGTGTTAGTTCTAGCTTTAGGATTCATCACTCCTGCTCAAGCTGCAGACAATCCAGTAAAGCTTGTAGCTCCAAAGGAAATTAGTAAGGCTGCACTTCCATTTACTGGTCTGCTTGCTCAAACATTTTCAACACCAGCAACGATGGTCAATCTAGAAGTAACACCTAACCAGGTGGTCCTTGGAGATGCACTCACTATTACTGGTAAGGGATTACCTGGAAATACCCCTGTAACCCTGACCTGGTCAACAAGTGATGCCACATGGATTGCAGATGTTCAACCAAACACCGTTAACTACATGGGTACTTCCTATACAAAGTTCAATGTTGTTATTGCAACGATTTCAACTGACGCTCTAGGTGGATTTGTTTATAAGACCAAGGTCCCATCAGATTTTGGTGGAGTTCATGACATTTACGCTGTAAATAACAATGTGGCACTTGCTCATGGTGGCCTACAAATAGCCCGTACCTTAAAGATTTCCCCAACAAGCGGTCCGATTGGTACGCCTGTAACAATTACTTACACAGGCCTTGGACCATCACTCTATGCAGCAGGTTCAGCGCTGTATTACGACGGTAAGTACACAGGTTCAATGCAAGCACGTTGGACTCGCGGTACTGCAACCACAACGATCCTTGCAACAGGTCCAGTTGGCAAGCACTACATACAAGCTAATGAAGCGATTAGCTTCTCGT
This sequence comes from Candidatus Planktophila sp., assembly GCA_044232665.1. Lineage (GTDB taxonomy): Bacteria > Actinomycetota > Actinomycetes > Nanopelagicales > Nanopelagicaceae > Planktophila. The sequence continues at coordinate 5,302 of JBIILL010000004.1, forward strand.
ACCTAAATGCAATGCAATCACCCGTCCCTTTTGCCAACAGCGAGATGGGCACATTTACGGTCACAAAAGACAACGGAATCTTCAAGCCCTATGTGATCTATCCAAAACTAATGACACCAACAGTTGATCAACGCACCACTTTGACAGATGCTGGATTAGATCCTGCAACCAAAGCGGTAATGAGTTTGACTCCTGACCGTGGAATTGTCGGGAGCAAAACGACAATTAAAGTTTCAGGAATACCTACAAAGGGTGTCCACACAATCGTGTGGTCAACAGTTACTGGCAATCGCGTTAACTGCACAACTGGCACCTGTTGGGTTTATAACCCAATTCCTCTAGGCACAGTTGATATTACAGACGGAACAGTCAACAAAGTTGTCACAATCCCAGATCACTTGGGTGGATATCACGTTATTCAGATCAAACTGGGTGATGTCGTTGAAGCACAACAAGTCTTTTATGTTCAGGAAAGTATTCAGCCTCTACTTGATAAAAATGGAAAAGTTCTAACACTCGGTGTTGCAAAAGCAGATCTATCCGGTTCTGTTGATGCATTCCAACGTGGTGGACAAGGAATTCCGACATATACATTCAAGGAAGGCGAAGAGTTCACTCTGAGCATGAAGGGTGTTGGTTGGACTCAGATGGACAACACATTGGCTGTTGCCTATGACAATAGCTATGTTGGCTATGGCTGTGGATTTAATTCAAATGGCTACCTAGTAGTCCACTTGAAGGCACTTGGAGGCGTTGGAACACACATTATTTCAATGCGTCCATTGCTCTACACACAGCAACCATCATTTGCTAACACTCCATATGGAATGGTGCCAATTCTTACCTCAGAAAATGACCTGCCAGGTTTAGCACTTGGTTATCAAATTCCAACTGTTTACTTTGCGATAAAGATCGTTAAGTAAGTTTTCCGGACAAGCCCCCGTCTTTGACTTAGGTCAGAGGCGGGGTTTTTCCTTGCCCTGGTAACCACCAGTTCCACTTACCCAGCAACACCATGGCACTTGGCAGTAATAGTCCGCGAATAATCGTTGCATCAATTAACACACCTGCTGCAAGACCTATGCCTAGTTGCTGTAAGCCAGCGAAATGCCCAGAAATCAATCCACTCAGAGCAGAGATAAAGATAAGAGCAGCAGCTGTTACAACTGCTCCTGAATTTCGCATGCCTTCGCGGATTGCATCTTCATTGCTTGCACCACGATCCCACGCTTCCCGCATTCTAGAAACGATAAATATTTCATAATCCATCGAAAGGCCAAACAAAATAGCAAAAAGAAGAATTAATACCCAAGCCTCAAGTTGTTCTAGTTGATATGTGCCGACACCAAATTTGAAGACTAGAACTAAAGTTGCAAAAGAGGCAGCTATAGAGATCAGGTCAAGGATTATGGCTTTTACTGCAAGAACTACTGACCGGAAAGTTCTAAGTAGGATGAAGAATGTAATCAACACGATTAGAGGAATAATTGTTGGTAATGAGGATTTAATGGCATCAAGTAAATCCACACCTTGTGCTGGAGCACCACCCAGATAGATCTCTGTTCCTGTTGGAAATCCTGCATTTGGGATGTAGTCATCTCGAAGTTGTTGTACTAATTGCCGTGTTTGATCTGAACCAAGATCATTTTGACCAAAGACGTAGATTCGCAGGTAACGTCCTGAAGCATTGACATAAGGCCACTTTTGGCCACTTGCTACCGTGAACACCTCTGGGTTGGCAGCCAGTTTCTTTGCAAACTCAAAACGTGTTGCATCAATATCTGCTGAATCAGAGTTTGAACCTAGATCAATAACTATTTCATGGGGAGTAATGACCCCGACACCAACCTTGTCTGTCACGCTATTTAGAGCTTGGGCTGATTCAAGGTTGGCAGGAATAGCACTGAGCGAGCTAGGAGTTACCTGTAACCACAGTAGGGCTGACATAAGGATCGAAAGAGTGATGAGGGTAGAGACAAAGACTTTACGAGGCTTTGCAATCGCTAAGTTAGTAAGGCGCTCGAATGAAAACTCCAGAACTCCTTTAAAACCACTCTTTGGTGTTGCTGCCAACATAGTTAAGAGAATGGGTTGCAAGGTTATAGCTGCAAGAATTGAAACTATTGGCAGGATCAAACAGGCAAGACCTATGGAGCGCACAAATGGAACTGGTACCAAGAGCAATGTTGCTAAGCCCAATGCAACAGTGATTCCTGAAATAACTGCCGTTCGACCAGCAGACTTCATTGTTTGGGCAATCGGATCTTGGCTTTGTCCTAGTTCGCGTCTGTAGCGATGGACCATAAGCAGTGAGTAATCAATAGCAAGACCTAAGCCGATTAGTTCAACAATGTTTGGCACATAGAGAACCATCAAAAACTTATGGGCAAGTAGATAGATGATTCCAAGAGTTGTTGCGATCGTTGCCAATCCAAAAAGCAATGGGATAAGTATTGCCCATGTCATTCCGAGAGTTGCGATCAGAAGAAGTATTGCAAGGGCTATTGCAATCAACTGACCCTTGCGTAGGTCACTAGAAAGTATTGGGACTACATCACTTTCGATTGCCGGGGGACCAGTAACCAATGCTCCCGTGAGACCTTGCGTAATAAGTGCTTGGCGAAGTGCACGTGTATAGGTTGCTGCTTCCTTTAACTCAAAGGATGTTCCGATGTTTGAATACAAAGTACCGGCAAATGCCTTTTCATTTGTTATTTCTGCACCTGGAATGACACGTGCTGCTTGTGCAACTGCAGCTTTAAAGTCGGCAATCTGATCAGCACTTGCCTGTTTGTATTTATACATCACAGTGAAAGTACCTTCAGTATTTTCATTAAACTTTTCATTCAGGATCTCGTTGGCTGCAGCAGATGAACTACCGGGCACAGTTAATGAAGTTGTTAGGTATTGATCAAGGTTAGATGCCCCGAATAACCCAAATGCCGTTAAGGTAATCCATATGGTTAGGACAAGTGCTCGGGCCTTAATTGCTGCCTGTGCCCAAGTAACCAACATTTAAGCAGTCTATTCATTTACCTGTTTGTGTATGCAGATGGCATGATTTGAGCATGAACAAAAAAGTCGTTGTTGAGATTATTGATCCAAATGAGTGGCAGCGCCTGCGCGCCATACGGCTTAAATCTTTACGTGTGAATCCAGAGGCGTTTGGTGGAACGCATGAGATTGAAAGTGCAGAAGATGAGCCTGCTTGGCGAGAGAAGTTTGTAAAGTTAGATTTTCTGATCGCTTCAATTAATGGAGTAGATGCAGCGGTGATGTCGGTAGAAAAGCTAGATGGAGACTTTGGAGCAACCTGCTGGATTGGCGGATGTTGGAGTGATCCCGCCTATCGCGGAAAAGGTTTATTGCGAGCCATGATGAACTTTGTTGATGAACAAGACAAGGGGTGGCAGGTTCAAGGATTAGGTGTGTGGATCGATAACTACAGCGCTATTGCAGCCTATGAAAAGCTAGGTTTTGTGAAGATGGGGGAGGACACACCAAGTACGCGCCAACCAGGCAAGTTTCACCAACGAATGATTAGAAAAAGTATTGGCTAGACGTTTTCTAGCTTGTATCCAAGTCCGCGAATAGTCTGAATAAGAACTGGATTTGCAGGATCTGCTTCAATCTTGGCGCGAAGGCGCTTGATGTGAACATCTAAAGTCTTTGTATCGCCGTAGTAATCCCCGCCCCACACACGATCAATTAATTGTGAGCGAGTAAGAACTCGACCGGAGTTACGCATTAAGAACTCAAGTAGTTCAAACTCTTTCAGAGGAAGAGAAACTGGTGAGCCATTGACGGAGACTTGGTGCTTACCAATGTTGAGCTTTACCGGTCCAACTTCCATTAAATCTTGATCTTGGATTGAGCCATCATCTGTAATACCTCGGCGCAATACCGCCTTGATGCGCGCTATTAATTCACGAGATGAGTAAGGCTTAGTGACATAATCATCTGCGCCAAGTTCAAGTCCTACAACCTTGTCGATTTCAGCATCTTTGGCTGTCAACATAATGATAGGTACTTGTGAAGTTGTTCGAATTGTTCGGCACACCTCGACACCTGAAACTTCAGGGATCATGAGATCGAGCAGGATTAAGTCAGCACCCTCTTTGGCAAAGATTTCAAGTGCCTTGCGGCCATCTTCTGCCACCAAAGTTTCAAATCCCTCTTTACCAAGCAGGAATGCCAATGCTTCTGAAAATGATGCTTCATCTTCTACGATGAGAATCTTGGACATTAGTTAGCCTCCGCTTGTTTGCTATAAATGGGCAAAAGTAAGGTGAATGTACTTCCGATATTTTCTGCGCTCCAGACCTTCACATCGCCGCCATGCTTTGAGGCGACGTGCTTAACGATTGAAAGACCTAAGCCTGTGCCACCTGTTTGGCGAGAGCGGGCAGGATCTACTCTGTAGAAGCGTTCAAAGATTCTTAATAGGTCAGCCTCAGGTATACCAATACCTTGATCTGTGACTGAAATTTCAACAATGCCATCTACTAGCTTGCTTGTCACGGCAACCTTTGTGTTTTCGGGGGAGTAATTAACCGCGTTATCAATGAGATTTTGGATTGCCATAGTCAACTGATCGCGATCGCCCCAGACAGACAGATTTTTCTCTTCCTGAAAATTAACTGTGATGTGTCTATTTTCTGCATTGATCTGACTTTGATCCATCGCCTCTTTTACTAAGTATCCAACTTCTACCTCTTCAGCAACTTGCAGAGGGTCAGAATCTTGAATACGAGAGAGGTTAATAATTTCTTGTACTAAATCAGTCAAGCGCTTTGACTCTGATTGCATTCGCGTCGCAAACATAGTGACCGCTTCTGGCTCATCCTTTGCGCCTAACACCGCTTCGCTCAAAAGGGAAAGTGCACCAATAGGAGTTTTTAATTCATGCGAAATATTGGCAACAAAGTCGCGGCGAATTTCATGAACTCTCTGAGCTTCACTCTCATCTGAAATCAAAACAATTACAAGATCGCCTTCAGTTAAAGGAAATATGTTTACCGTTAATTCGTGAATACCTTCACCAATCGGTCCGCGCGGAATATCTATGCGACCTGTGTGTTTTGTGTTTGTGCGGCGCACGACTCTTATTGTGGCTAGTAACTCTGGGCTATCAATACGCCCATCTTTTAATATTCCTAGGCGCTCAATTCCGGGTGATGCATAAATTGGTTGTTCACCTGGAGCTAGGACCAGGGCTTCTCCATCTAGGTTATTAAGGGTCTTGATAAGCATGTCGGGCAGAAGGCGAGGGTCTGAGGCCTCATCTATAACCCGGCGCTTTAACCTCATATAGAAACTCTATCGCGCCAAAACCCCAGTTAACCGCCTGTTAACCCAATGGTTTGCGTATGTTAATGATTGAGCCTTAGGTTGAACCCATGGCCCTTATCAGATCAGCGTTTCAGGATGAGTTAGACGGCGTCTCACAATCCTTGGTGGACCTTACAAACATGGTTTCAGAATCAATTGTTAAGGCCTCCAAATCGCTTCTCTCTGCTGATCTCAACCTTGCCGAAGAGGTAATTGCGACAGATGTAAGAATCGATGATTACCAACATGAACTAGATGCTCGCATTATTGACATTGTTGCACGACAACAACCAGTTGCTTCAGATCTTCGCGCACTTATCACTGCGCTTCGCATGAGCGCAGACCTTGAGCGCATGGGCGATCTTGCTCACCACATTGCAAAGGTCGCACGTCTTCGTCACCCAAATAATGCAATCCCAGCGGATTTAGTCTTGGCATTTACCGAGATGGGACATGTCGCAGAAAAGCTTTCAACAAAGGTTGCAACAGTTATTACTACCAGAGATACCGATATGGCTTTGCAGGTTGAAAAAGATGATGACGAGATGGATGAGCTCCATAAGAAGGTAATCATTGGAATTACCAATGGCGGCGCTGGAATCACTATTGAGTCAGCAATCGATTTAACTTTGCTAGGTCGTTACTACGAGCGCTTTGCAGACCATGCAGTTGCTGTTGCCCGACGCGTGTACTTCCTTGTTAAGGGCGAGTTTCCACAGTAATCATCCATGACAATTAATATTCAAGAAATAGCTTCTGCCTATGAAGCAGCAACTAAAGAGTTCCTGCAGATTGCATCATCTGTTCCTGCAGATAAGTTGGATGTTAACGATGGTGAGAACTGGAGTTCTCGCCAAGTAATTCACCACTGCGCAGACAGTGAAGCGCAGTCATATGCGCGCCTGCGAAGATTAGTGGCAGAGCCCAACCCAGTAATTCAAGGGTATGACGAGAACTTGTGGGCTAAGGATCAAACACTTGGCTACACAGAGTTACCGATTGAAAATTCAATTGCTGTCTTTACCGCTGTTCGCGCTGCATCGCTAGACATCATTAAGCGGTTAAAGCCTGAGCAGCTAGAACTATCGGGCACTCATACTGAAGCTGGGGAGTATTCGATTAAGCGTTGGCTTGAGACGTACACTCGTCATGCCAACAACCACGCTGATCAAATCAAACAGAATTTGGGATAGAAGTAACCCTTTAGAAATAACCTCTTGATCTCACCCCCTATGGGGTGAGGCAGCCTTGATTAAGCGCGAGTGAGCCATCACCCTGTACGCATGAAACAAGGCGTAATCCCTGGGGTGAATCTAGCTCGCACCGTACCCCCAGTCGTACCCGCCAACTTCCTGTCTAGAAAGCATCTTTTTAGCCTATTTGAAACCAATATGCCGGGTGCAACGATCGTTGCCGCCCCTGCCGGATATGGAAAAACCATGTTGGTGGCTGAATGGGCAGCTGCGCAATCACGTCCAACTATTTGGTGCGCCGTTGATTCTGACGATTCACCGCAAATGTTTTTTGCACACATTGTCCAAGCCGTTAGAAATGTCTTGCCGAAATTCGGTGCTGATTTTGAAAGTGAAAGATTTTTATCAGCAGATAGCTACATAAACTTCATGGTTCGGGAAGCAAGTGCCGTTAAGGAAGATTTTAACTTCGTCATTGATAACGGTCCTGCAGACGCCCAAGAAGTGACACCTTTTGCACAGGCCCTAGTTGATCATTTACCCAACAATGTTCACGTAGTCATAGTCAGGCGAGTTACCCCAGCCACATCACTTGCGCGTTATGCAAGCCTTGGCAACCTTTGCCTGATTACAAGTCAGGATTTGAAGTTTTCACAGGATGAAATCGCTGTCATTTGTGAACTAAATAGTTTGGATATTAAAGACCAGGCAATTTCAAAGCATCTTGCTAAGTGCAATGGCTGGCCTGCGGCGATCCAAATGATGGCAAAGAATATTTCACGTGGAAGTGCCATAACTGATTTCAAAATCACGGAATCAGCGAATCCATTAGGAATTTTGGCACTTGCGTCATTTAATTCCCTGAATGAAGAAAGCAAGCACAATTTACTAAAGCTTGGTATTGTGGAAGAGTTCGATCTTGAAGCGGCAGCAATCATCCTTGGTGAAGATTTTTCAGAGACATATATCAATAAGTTAGCTATTGATGGCATGTTTGTTTCTGTTTCTTCTGGATTTCAGCGCAATTTCACTATTAATCCAATTATTTTTGAGGTGCTTCATGAGCTGCGCAGCAAGAATAAGAGCGCAGACAAATCAACTCACGAAAAACTAGCCCAGTACTACATTTCAAAGGGCGCACCGGCGCAAGCATTGGAACATATTTTTCAATCTGGAAATAGTGAAAGAATTACGGAAATCCTGCAAATTTCTATCAGAGATATGGCTGCAATTGGCCGTGGTGACCAGATTGTTCGATGGGCTGAATATGGGGGAGACGATAGCCCAACAGGTGAAGTGTTAAAGAAGACTATTGAAGTTGTAGGTCACATGGTGAATCTAGATTTCGAGAAGGCAGAGAGCATGGCTGCAGAGTTGAGTTATGTGGCTACCCAAGATCCTCGCTTAGAATTTCTTACGCAATTAACCGCCATGGTTATGTCTCATGTTTACTTTGCACGCGGAGATTTTGAGCGTTCTCAACTCATGATTAAGGAAGCATTAGCAAAGGATTACGAATCAGTCGGAATTGAGAATGTAGATAAAATCGCATTGCTGCGTCTACAAGCAGATATTGCCTATATTTATGATGATGAAGAGCTGGTGGAAGATTGCCTTCTTCGTGCTAAAAAACTTCAAGATGGAAAACACCAGTCAATCACGGGATATCACATTGGTTGCATGACTTCTTTGACCCTTTGGTGTCAGGGAAGATTCTTTGAAGCTGCAGAGTTTGCATCGATTGCTATTACTCAGGCAGAAAATAATAATTACTCTGGCATCGCAGCTCCCTTTGATGCCATGTTCGTTTTGTCTAGGTGCGAACTTGAACTTTCGGAATTAAATCTGGCTATTGAAACCTCAAATCAAATTGAGCACAAGGCGGAATCTGCGCGTCTGTGGCCTTGGTATTTTGCTTCTATCGGCGTTCGCTCAAGAATTCAGATAACTCAAGGCCTAATCACACATGTTGTTAATGTATTAGCCGCACAACGCGAAAAACATAAGCACCTGCAAACACCAAATCAACTGGGCTGGATCATCGATGTCACAGATGTCTTCTTGCGGTTTGTCTTAAACGATTGGAAGCGTGCAGATGAATTACTGCAACGGCTGCCAAAAATCGAAATGGTGCGCCAAATTGAGATGAACTTAAGGTTTGAAGCAGATCCAAAGCGTATTCATGCATTAGTTGCGCAAATGCCTGAATTAACGCCGCGTCAGAGAGTAAATAAGACGCTGTATCAAGCAACAATCAATATCGATCAGGAAAACGTGGCACTTAATTACTTGAGGACTGCACTCGACCTTGGGGCAGAGGTCGGTTTTCATGAGTACTTTGTTCGTCAAAATCGGCTCTATCCAATCATGGTGAAGGCTGCTGCAGCTAAGCCAACTATCTTCATAGAAAGCGTGGTGCACGAGATGTCAGAGCGGATTAAGAATTCAAATTCAGATACCGGCGCACTTGAAGAAAAATTGACCAACCGAGAACTTGAGATCTTGAAGCATCTGACAACAGGCAATCCCATTAGTGCGATTGCAAAACAACTACATATTTCGCAGAACACAATGAAGACTCACCTGCGTAATGTGTATCGCAAGCTAGATGTAGATGGTCGCCATACAGCGGTAGAAAAGGCACGAAAACTACTTCTTATTTAAGTCGGTCCTATAAGGTTGCAGGCATGGGTCCAGCATTTAACCGCATGTGGGCCTCCAGCATGGTTTCAAACCTTTCCGATGGAATTCTCATCGCAGCCGCACCTTTGCTGGCTATCTCACTTACCGACAGCACAGTCTTAATTTCAGCAATTGGTGCGATGGTAATGCTGCCGTGGCTGCTTTTTGCCATCCCGATTGGCGTCATGGTCGATCGAGTAGACCGTCGATTTATTATGGCCGGAGCCAATGCCACACGAAGTGCGGTGGTTGGCGTACTTGCACTCTTGATCTCCATTGACCAAGTAACTATTTATTGGTTACTTGTTGCCTCCTTTGTTATTGGTGTGTGTGAGGTTGCAGCAGATACAACTGCGCAATCTTTAATCCCTCAGATTTTAGAAGAGAAGAACTTTGAAAGAGGAAACTCACGGCTGCAAATCTCAGAAACTGTCATTCAGGGATTTGTAGGTGCGCCTTTAAGTGGCTTTATATATGCAATTGCCATAGCACTTCCCTTCTTTATTAACAGCCTTGGTTTGGCAGTGGCTTCATTGTTGGCACTATCAATTCCCATTAAATATCTACAAGATGTTCGTAAAGATGATGTTGAAAAAGAGAAGAAGAAGTTTGTCGCAGATATGAAGTTTGGTATCCGGTATTTATTTAATGAAAAAGTTCTGCGCAGACTTGTTGTGACTACTGCATCCATTGGTGTGTGCTACTCCATGGGCATGGCAACTATGGTCTTGTTCATCATTAAAGAACTTGAACTTCCGAAACAGCTCTTTGGTGTGGTTCTTACAATTCAAGGCATAGGTGCCATTATGGGCGCATTTATGGCCCCACGACTTTCCAAGAAATTTGGCAGAAGTCGCGTGATGACCTTTGGCATAACCTCAAGTTCACTTGTTTTATTGCTCCAAGGATTTTCACCAAATATCTATGCCTTCGTGGCCCTTGCCACCTTCGGCGCTTTCGCAGTTTCGCAATGGAATATTTTGTTGATGGCTACCTATCAAACAGTTATTCCTAATGAGCTATATGGACGCATCCATGGAACCCGCCGAACTCTGGTCTGGGGGATGATGCCGGTCGGATCATTACTAGGTGGGGTCCTTGCCCACTACAGCCTTCGCTTGCCGATGTATGTGGGTGGGGTCATTGCATCGACTCTTGCCTTCCTATCTATCGGGTTCCTTCTCAATATCGCCGAGACAGCCAAGCCCTCCAAATAGCTCAGATATCACCCCGATTGCATTAAATCTTTATCTGGTTGTTATAAAGCAGGCGCATATGCGAACTGTTCTCCTGTTGCTCATCTGGCGTTCACTAAGGCAGACTTCCATCACCAAAAGCGCCTATGGGGCAGGTCGACTCTCCACAGACGCTTTTCTTTAACCCTCAAGGAGGAACTATGAAGTTCACACGTAGCGCAAAGTTTGCGCTCGCAGCTGCAGCATCAGCGGCGTTGGCAGTTTCACTGCTAACACCAGCACAGGCTGCAACACGTTCAACTATCGTGATTCACGATACAAACTCATTAACATCATTTAACTCAGGCCAGCCTGATACCAACCTAACCATCAATGGCAAGGTTGGAAATCTAACTGGCATTGGTTTCTACTACATTAATGACCAGAAGAATGTTGTTCGCAATACAACATTCGGTAATTTCAAGATTGTAAAGAACAATGCAACTGATTTCCGCATTTCATACACAGTCAATAAGGGTCTTGTCTGGTCTGATGGAACACCAATCAACGCAGAAGATCTTTTGATGTCACACGTTCTATCAAGCAACACATACTCAAAGGCTGCTGGTCTTGGAGATCCTGATGGTGATGCAACCCCTGCATTTGACTCAAATGGATATGGTGGAACTTACAGCGACAACATTGTTGGTGAGCCAACAATTTCAGCTGACAAGATGACATTGACACTTCAGTTCAAGCAGAAGATTGCTAACTGGGATCTATATGGTCCAGGACCATCACCAGTTCACACACTTGTTCTTCTTGCAGAAGGTAAGAAGGGTCTGCAGTCAGTTAAGGATAATGAAGCTGCACGCGATCGCTTCGTAGCTGCATACAAGTCAAAGAACACTGCTGTATTGAAGGCAATCGGTAAGGTTTGGTCAGAGGCTTACGACATCACTCAGGTTGATGCCACCACAAACCCACTTCTTTGGGTCGGCAACGGTGGATTCACAGTTGACAGCGCAGTAACAAAGTCATCTGTAACACTTAAGGTCAACCCTAAGTACAACTCAGGTCCAAAGCTCACCGGAACTATCGATACAGTTATCTTTAAGTTCATCGCTGATGGAACTGCAGCTGCACAAGCACTTGCAAACGGAGAGCTTGATGTTTACTCAGGTCAGCCAACAGCAGATGCTGTTGCTGCATTGAAGAAGTTATCAAACGTTAACCTCATCGGTGGAATTAACGCTTGCTACGAGCACTGGGATACACGTGTAAATGCCGCACCAGGACAGCCTGATTACAACGGACTCTTCAAGGGACATGGCGGAAAGGGTGCAGATCTACGTCGCGCATTCCTACTATCTGTTCCTCGCGAAGAAATCAACGAGAAGTTGATCAAGCCAATTAACCCAAATGCACCAATCTTGGGTTCAACTTTCATCGCACCTGGCTTTGATGGTTACGATCGTCTTGTAGCTAACAATGGTTCAGGTTTCTATGTTGGTTCACAGGATGCACTGAACGCTAAGGCATCTCGTCTACTAAAGAAGCACTACCCAAGTGCAAGTCCATCAAACCCTGTAAAGGTCAACGTACTTGTACCAGGTAATAACGCACGTCGTGCCGCAGAGTTCGCACTTGCTAAGGCAAATGCACTCAAGGTTGGTTTTGATCTAGTTGGAGATGTACAGGCTTCATGGTCTCCAAAGATTCAGCTATCAACATACGACGCTCAGTTCTTTGCTTACTGCCCATCAGCAGTAACACAGGCTGGATCAAATGCAAACTTCCAAGTAGGTGGAGGAAATAACCGTAACGGTATTAACTTGCCTCAACTAGATGCAATCCTTAACAAGTTGCAGCTTCCAATGGATAACCGCACATACATCTCAACAATTATCCAAGCAGAGCGCATCATTTTCGCAGAGGGTCTTACATCTGGAGTATTCCTGCACCCAGCAGTTACTGCAGTAAACAAGCTCCTCAAGGGAATCAAGCCGTCACCACTTTCTGATGACGTTGTTTGGAACTGGTGGGAGTGGGGCTACTAATAGCTTGATTTTTGAGCTATTACCTCTGCCTTAAACAGCAGAATAAGTAGTATGCGAGCGGCACTTGGTTGAAAAATCAAGTGCCGTTCGCGCTACTATTTGCCCCTTAGAAGTTGTTTTATCATGGTAATTCGGACGATCATTGCAAGGAGCCTTACATGCTGAATTTCATCCTGCGCCGGATTGGCGTGTCAGTAATGATTCTTTTTGGGTCAAGCTTCTTGGTATATAACCTTGCAGCCTATGCAAGTGATCCATTAGCAGAGCTGCGTCTTAGCACTGATGATGGTGCCCGCCAGCAGATAATCTCCTTAACGCGTAGTTTGAATCTTGATACTCCGCCACCTCTTAGATACTTCTTGTGGCTCAAAGGTGTCCTTGGAATTTTTGTCGGTAAATTGAATATGGGAGTGACGCGCGAAGGTTCTACTGTGCAAGAAGAGCTTGCTTATGCGATTCCAGTGACAGTTCGCCTTGTTTTCGCAGCAACAGTTACTGCCCTTCTATTTGGACTCGCTCTTGGAATTATTTCAGCACTTCGCCAATACAGCCGTTTTGATTACGGAATGACATTTCTTGCCTTCCTCTTGTACTCACTTCCAATTTTCTGGGTTGCTGTTCTCCTTAAAGAGTTCATGGCAATTCAATTTAACAACTTTTTAAGTGAACCAAATATCCCGATTAGGTGGATGATTATATTCTCCATCTTTACCGGAATTTTCTGGAGCTCCTTGTTTGGTGGAGAGCGAAAGAGATTCTGGAGTGTTTTCGGTGGAGCTTTTGCAACAAGCTTTGTAGCTTTATGGGCAATTGACTTAACAGATTGGTATCTCAACCCAGGATTGGGCCCAATTCTTATCGCATTCCTTTCTGTGGGAATTGCTTTCGGCGTCACTGCAATTTCAACGGGTCTCAGTAATGCAAGTGCAAAAAAGGCAGCATTGACCATGGCCGGCTTAGCTATTGCTTGGTATTACCCAGCACAGTGGATTTTTAATAACTTTGGCTCTTACTTCACAATCTTTATTTTGATCTCAATGATTGTGTTGACTGGCTTAGGGTTATCTCGCGTGTATAGCAAGATCGATCGTCGTCCAATTGCGCGCACCGCCATAATTACAGGAATCCTGAGTGGGTTTTTGATTTTGGTTGATCGAATCATGCAGAGCTGGGATGACTATCGAGCAACTGATGCGGTTAATGGTCGCCCAGTTCCTACCTATGGGCAGCGTAAAGATCAGTTAGTAACTGAGGATTTCTGGCTCAACAACTTAGACATCATCATGCACTTAATCCTTCCAACATTGGCATTGATCTTGATCTCCTTAGCTAGCTGGATCCGCTTCACACGTGGTGCGTTACTAGAGGTTCTTAATCAAGATTACATTCGCACAGCTAGAGCCAAGGGGCTCAATGAACGAGTGGTTGTCACTCGTCACGCCTTTAGAAACATGATGCTGCCACTTTCTAGTCTCTTTGTTGGTGAGTTTGTTGGCCTAGTTGGCGGCGCGGTAATTACAGAACGAGTCTTTGGTTGGCAAGGCATGGGCACCCTAGGCATTAAGGCGATTAACAGCTATGACCTCAACTTATTGATGGGCGTTAACCTGCTCTTATCGATCTTGGTCATCTCCGGAAACTTGATCGCAGATTTAGTGTATTCAGCTCTCGATCCACGCATTAGATTGGGCAAGTAGCCATGAAACTATTCGGACGTAAAGAAATATCAACAGGTGAAATCCTAGCCGGTGGCGAAAATGCCATTGCAAATAAAGAGGTCGAGGGTCTTAGCCAAGGCCAGATTGTTCGTCGACGATTCTTCCATCACCGTGCAGCGGTAATTGCTCTAGTTTCTTTTGCATCAATCATTCTCTTCGTGATGACCTCTCTAGATAGCAAGATGGGGCCAATTCGTATTCCAGGTTGGTGGCAGTGGACAGTTGAAGACATCCCAGAGCTTCGCTATGAAGATTGCCCAGGTGGAACCACTGGATGTCCAACAATCTCACTTGATCCAACCTCAGATGCCTTTGGATTGGGTACCCACCCATTTGGTCAAGATGACATCGGCCGCGATTACTTCGCGCTAGTAATGAATGGTGCACGTCGTTCATTGATGATCATGTTTGTCATCGGTGCGGTTGCCGGCTTCATTGGTGTTGTAGTCGGTTCTATCTCTGGGTTTTATGGCAAGAAGGTCGATGCCGTATTGATGCGCCTTGTTGACTTCATTCAGACCGTTCCAACGATCATCATTGCAGCGGTTATTGGTAAGGCTGCAGGTAAGGTCGGTCCGCTCTATCTGGCACTGTTTTTAGGAATTCTTGGCTGGACAGGGCTAGCTCGTTTAGTGCGTGCTCAATTCCTCTCACTTCGTGAAATGGAGTTTGTTGACGCCGCGCGTGTGGCTGGAGCATCTAATCTTCGAATTACCTTCAAGCACATTTTGCCTAACGCAGTCGGTCAGATCATCGTTGTTATAACTTTGATTATGGCTGGAGCGATTTTGACTGAAACAGCGTTGTCATATCTTGGCTTTGGTGTGGTTGCTCCAGATGTTTCACTTGGTCTTTTGATTAGCCAGTACGAGTCATCCTTTACAACTCGTCCATGGCTGTTCTGGTGGCCAGGCTTCTTCATTATTTCCATTGCACTATGCGTTAACTTCATTGGCGATGGATTGCGTGATGCATTTGACCCACGTCAACGACGTCGAATTACTAAGAAGGATCGCGAACAAGCGAAGCTTCAAGTTAAGGCTGGTGAGTAGTTATGACTGAGAAGAATGTTCTTCAAATTTCAAATTTCAATGTTGATTTCTGGGTAGATGGCGTTTGGTATCCAGCTGTTATTGATATGAATCTGGGACTGGCTGCAGGCAAGGTCACCGCAATTGTGGGTGAGTCAGGTTCTGGTAAATCAACAACAGCACTTGGCCTGATGTCACTTCTTGCTTCAAATGCTCGAATGGCAGGCAGCGTTGTGGTCAAGGGCGAAGAGATGCTCAATGCAAAGTCAGCTGTGTTGCGTGAGTTCCGTGGAAAAGAAGTTGCCTATATTTTCCAGGAGCCAATGACAGCTTTGAATCCTCTGTTCACAATTGGGTATCAAATCGTTGAAACATTACGTAACCACTTTGATATGGGTCCAAAGGAAGCACATGCTCGTGCTTTGGAATTAATCACTATGGTGGATATTCCAGATCCGGAGTTATCAATTCTTAAGTACCCACACCAACTTTCAGGTGGTCAGCGCCAGCGCGCAATGATCGCGCAAGCACTTGCTTGCGATCCTGCATTGCTAGTTGCAGATGAACCAACAACAGCGCTGGATGTGACAGTTCAGGCTGAAATCCTTGATTTAATGCGCGGTCTTAAGGACAAGCTGAACTCTGCAATCCTTTTGATTACCCACGATATGGGTGTTGTTGCAGATATGGCTGATGAAATCCTTGTTATGAAGGATGGAATTACCGTTGAAAAGGGAACAGCAGATCAGATCTTCAACAAGCCGCAACATCCATACACACAGCAACTACTTGGCGCAGTGCCAATGCTGGGATCAACAAAAAAGCGTGCACTTCCTTATAAGGAGGATGCAAAGCCTGCCCCCGTATTGAAGTTAACTGATGTGACTATCGAATATCCAAAGCGTGGTCGCCAACCAGCATTTACTGCGGTTAAGAACTTCAACCTTGAAATCTATCCAGGTGAAATCGTAGGCCTCGTAGGAGAGTCTGGATCAGGTAAGACAACTGTTGGTCGTGCATCAATCGGATTGCTTCCCATCAAGGAAGGCTCACTTGAAATTGTTGGCAAGGACATCAGCCATGCAACTCAAAAGGAGCTCTTCGCAATTCGTCGCCACACCGGAATTGTTTTCCAAGATCCTGCCTCATCTCTTAACCCACGTCTTCCAATTGGTGAATCTATTGGTGAGCCATTGTTCTTGGCAGGACTTGCAAAGGGAGCAGAGCTAGCTCAAAAGGTGGAAGAGTTACTTGATCAGGTTGAATTGCCACGTAGCTACCGCAACCGCTACCCACATGAGCTTTCAGGTGGTCAACGCCAGCGCGTAGGTATCGCACGTGCACTTGCTCTAACTCCAGATCTTCTCATTGCTGATGAACCAACATCAGCACTGGATGTTTCTGTCCAAGCACGCTTCTTGGATCTCTTACAAGAGCTACAAGTCAAACTGAACTTTGCATGCCTGTTTATCTCTCACGACTTAGCAGTTGTTGACATCTTGTGTCACCGAATTGCAGTGATGCAAAACGGTTTGCTTGTTGAAGTGGGCGATCGTGATCAGATCTTGAAGAAGCCAAAGAATGATTACACCAAGCGTTTAATTTCTGCAGTTCCTGTTCCAGATCCTGCCGAACAACGCATCCGCCGCGAGGCACGTCTAGCTCTCAAAAAGTAGCCCGCGTGGATCTAGACCTTTTGGTCTTTGGCCTAGACCTTGTTTCAACCTTTGCCTTTGCATTAGTTGGAGCACGGGTTGCAGCCAATAAGGGTTTAGATTTTGGTGGCATTTTATTTATTGCAGCCGTTGCCTCTATTTCTGGCGGCACATTACGTAATCTATTTATGGGGGAGCAGCCACCTTGGGTGCAGCGCCCTTGGTTATTTGCACCGATCGTTGCTGCATTTTTGATCACCATTGCATTAGGCAAGAAACAAGCCGTTGGTCGTCTTGCGCTATCTCTTGATACTTTGGGGCTAGCTGTTGCAACTGTTTCTAGTGTTCAGTTCGCACTTTCCAACGATGCACCGTTAGTGGCAGCAGCTGTCCTTGGATTAATCGGGGCGGTCTCTGGTGGATTATTGAGAGACATCATGTGCCAAACAGAGCCAGTTTTGTTGCACCGCGAAACAGTGGGTACCGCTTGCCTTTCTGGGGCGCTTGTTTATCTAGTTTTAGATTCCTTGGATCTGAATGAAGCCATTTCCGTTGGCCTTGCAGGGATCGTTGTGGTCTTGGTCCGAGAACTATCCATCAAATTTAACTGGAACCTACCTACCGTCACTAAGGGGTAATTAATCCCTGGCTTGACCGCTTCGGTGGGTATAGCGGCCTAAGAAATCAGCCTTCATATCGGCAAAGTTTCCATCCAGTAATGCTTGGCGCATCTGATCTACCAAGCGCACAATAAATCGTTCGTTATGAATCGTTGCAAGGGTTGCGCTAACGATTTCTTTGCCACGGAATACATGGTGCATATACGCCCGTGTGTAGTGCGTACAGGTGTAACAGTCACACTCATCGTCAATTGGGGTGAAATCCCTCTTAAAACGGCTGTTAGACAGGTTAAAACGCCCCTCCATCGTGTACACCGCACTCGTGCGTGCAATTCTGCTCGCTAATACACAATCAAAGGTGTCACAGCCGTTTTCAACGCCCACAAATAGATCTTCCGGGGCTCCAATACCTAAAAGATGTCGTGGCTTGTCTTCCGGCAAGATTTCATTGACCCAAGAAACGATTGTTCCGAGTTGTCCCTTATCTAACGCCCCACCGATTCCAAATCCATCAAAGGATTGCCCACTAGATTCCAGTGAGCCAAGATCGGTAGCAGCTTTTTTGCGAAGGTCTTCATATTGGGCCCCTTGGATGACACCGAACAATGATTGATAGGGCTTAGTAGTGCGCTCTTCTGTTAGCCGCTTGTGTTCATCAAGGCATCTAATGGCCCAGGCATAGGTGCGATCCATGGCTAGTTCTTGATAGCCACGGGTGTTATGCAAAGTGGTGCACTCATCAAAGGCAAACATGATGTCGGCACCGATCTGGTGCTGCACCTGCATGGAGACCTCTGGTGTAAAGCGATGCATGGTTCCATCAAGGTGGCTCTTGAAGGTCACGCCTTCATCATCAACATGTGCCAAGCGATCTTTGTTACCTGCGATCACATCATCTCTGCGAAATGTTTGGGCATCCATTGCTAATACTTTTTTAAATCCAACACCGAGTGATAAAACTTGAAAGCCACCAGAGTCGGTAAAGGTTGGTCCAGGCCAATTCATGAATTCGCCGAGCCCGCCAGCCTCATCCAAGATGTCTGCACCCGGCTGCAAATAGAGGTGATAGGCGTTAGATAAAAGTGCTTGCGCACCTAAGTCAGCCATGGCTTCAGGCAGTACTGATTTAACAGTTGCCTTGGTGCCCACCGGAATAAATGCAGGGGTTTGAATCGGCCCATGAGGGGTATTGATAGTTCCAACACGTGCCAGCGAATTGCTGTCGGCATGCTTGATATCAAATGAAAAACTCACAAGCATCTCCTTATTGGCACACATGAAAGTAGTTGAAGCTTCAACCTTTGCCGTAGACTGCACTCATGGCACGTGAAAACGCTACCGCACCTAGGTGGCTCAACCCCACTGAAATGAAGGCTTGGCGCCGATACATCCTGGCCAGCCGCCGCCTGATTGATGAATTAGATGCAGATCTTGGTGAGCATGATTTATCCATGCCTGATTATGAAATTTTGGTCCAGCTCAGTGAAGCTCCAGATCGCAAAATGCGAATGAGTGAATTAGCAGCCAACGCCTTGCTTTCTAGGTCCCGCCTTTCACATCGCATGAAGGTCATGGAAAAGGCTGGTTGGGTGAAGAGAGAAGCCTGCCCGATTGATAAACGCGGCTACTTTGCAGTGATGACACCTAAAGGATGGAAGGCGATTGTTGCTGCAGCCCCTGATCATGTTGAAAGTGTGCGCACTCGATTTATGGATCACTTAACAAAAGCAGATCAGCAGGTGCTGGCAGAGATTTTTGAACGGGTTGAGGAATCACTTCGTAAAGATGCTGAGGAAGAGTAATTCTTAAAAAATAAAACTGCATAAAAAAACCCGCCACATAGAGTGGCGGGTTTTTTAATATGCTTGAGGGCTTTACTTAGCCTTCTTTGCTGCCTTCTTACGGCGCTTCTTTGGAGCAGCTGGTGCTGCTGCCTTCTTACGGCGCTTCTTTGGAGCAGCCTTCTTAGCTGCTGCCTTCTTGCGACGCTTTGGAGCTGCCTTCTTAGCTGCTGCCTTCTTACGGCGCTTCTTTGGAGCTGCCTTCTTAGCTGCTGCCTTCTTGCGACGCTTTGGAGCTGCCTTCTTAGCTGCTGCCTTCTTGCGACGCTTTGGAGCTGCCTTCTTAGCTGCTGCCTT